>DASVHT010000377.1:0-3657 GCA_036382455.1 Dermatophilaceae bacterium | reverse complement strand
ACCCATCGACGACGGCAGCGCCCTAGCCATGGAAGTCAACCGCTACCGACAGATCTACAACACCGTCCGGCCGCACCCAACCCTCGGCGATCGCACGCCACGCAGTGCTTACGTCGACCAATCCTGAGTGTCACCCCGGCACTGTCCGTCCGGATCGAGGCACCCCAGCGGACCTGATCACCGGACCGGTCTTGCGGGATGGCGCCATGACGGTGCTGTCGGCGTCGAAAACGAGCAGCCGCACAACCGCTCAGCGTTCCGTTTACGGCACGCTGCTTGGCGGGTGTGTTCGAGGTGCCCACGGACGAAGATCCGTTCTTGAGCACGGTAATCGGGCTAGGCTTCCTCGATGTCCATGCGGGCGATGTGGGAGCCCTCGATGCGGTGGACGTGGCAAAAGGACCCTGTGGAGATGACGGAACCGTCCAGGGACCGGATGACCTGGCTGATCGGGACCGCGACGCTCCCATCTGGCCGCCGCGTGAACGCGACCGGCTGGTCGTGGCTGCGCGTGCGGGTCCACTGGTCGCTCCAATAGGCCCTGACGGCAGCTCTGCCTCGCAGCCTGCTCGAGCCGTCCGGCCAGTCGACGTCCTCGCTCACGAGGGCGAGCAGGCCGTCAAGGTCTTGTCTGTTGTAGGCCAGGTAGGCCCCCGACAGAAGTTCTTCCTCGGCACTCACGACGGCCTCCTGGCCCTCGGATCGCCGGCCCGGCTCGTCCGCGGCTGTCGTCACAGCCTCAGCAGCAGGTCGCGGACGGCTGCAGGCTGGGACAGGAACGGGTGGTGGCCGGCGTCGAGATCGACGACACCGCCGGCCCGGCGGGCGAACCCGCGCTGCAGCCGCGCAGGGGTGCCCCGGTCCTGGGCGCAGACGAGATAGGTCGAGGGCACTTGCTGCCATGCGGCCGCCCCGACCGGCTGCCCGGTCACTTGCACGCTCTGCCGGGCGAGGTGGTCCGCCGCCTGCACCTGGATCTCCGGGTCGCAGTCCTGCAGGAACGTGTCTACGAGCAGCTCGGGGCGGACCCCGAAGGTGCCGGCGTCGGGGTCGACGACGAGGAAGGGGGCGGGGTTGCCGTCCCCGAAGTCCGACAGGCTCTGCCCGACCTCGGGCAGGTAGCTGGAGACCAGCAGCAGGTGGCGCACCGACCCGACTCCCGCGGCGGCTTCCGCGGTGACGATGCCGCCGTAACTGTGGGCGACGACGACGGTCGGCTCGTCGCCGTCCTGCAGCACCTGCCGCACCGCGGCGACGTCCTCGGGCAGTCCCGGACCGTCGGCGCCTCCGGGCTCGCCCGCCTCGCCGCAACTCGGCAGCGCCGGGGCCATGCTCGGCACCCCTCGCTCCTGTAGCAGCTTGGCGGTGCGGTGCCACCACCACGACCCGTCTTGCACGCACGCCCCGTGCACGAACACGACCCTCACCGCCACCTCCGCGTCGCTTGAACTGCCTCGCCATCGACGGTAGACGTAGCGTTTATTACGCGAAAGGATGGGGCGATGGGCAGGCGGCCGCAGCCGGAGATCAAGAGGAGGCTGCTCGACGCCTGCACCGACCATGCCCTCACGCACGGCCTGCCCGAGCGGATCGAGCCGCTGGCCAGCGCCAGCGGCACCTCGGACCGCATGTTGATCTACCACTTCGGCACCCGCGACGCCCTGCTTCGTGCGGTTCTTCAGCATGCGCGGCAGCGCCAACTCGACACGTTCGGCGAACTCTTGCGTGTAAGACCCGAGGAGCCCTACACCGCCACTCTGCACCGTGCCTGGACGACCATGACCGGCCCTGACGGGCAGCCCTACCTGCGGATGTTCGGACAACTGCGGGAGAGCGCGGAGCAGCAGCTGTGGCCCGACTTCCGTCGTATTGCCACGACAGATTGGTTAGGGCCGCTCGAAGACGGCCTGCGCAGCATCGGCCGGCCGGACTTAGCGACGCTCGTCCTCGCCGTCATTCGCGGTCTCCTCATGGACCTCGACGCCTCCGCCGACGCCACCCGCACCGACCAGGCCTTCTACGACTTCCTCCGCGCAGTCGAGCACCTGTCCAGCGGCGACCGCCCAACCGCCCACCGCTCCCAGGAGCGCGCCAGCAGCACGACCAGGACCGACACGGCGTCGGACACATAGTACTACGTCACCTCCCTATCGCCGGACTCACAAGCTCGACGCGTGGCTCACAATCAAGAAGCGGGGCGTTCCTGCAGCAGGATCCCCTTGCAGCATGGAGCCGCACCGCAGCTCGGCCAACGTCTTGACGCAAGACACCTTCGGGGAGTGTCAGGCGAGGGATATGCGCTTTCAGCCGCTGAACTTCTTGATGGCGTCTTCGGTGACCGGCGTGAAGAGGTTCACGAGGTTGCCGTCGGGATCGCGGAACAGGATCGAGCGGTTGCCCCACGGCATCGTGGTGGGCGCTTGCACCCACTCGGTCACCAGCGGCTTGAGCCGCTGATACTCGCCGTCGACGTCGTCGACGCGGAACTCGATGATGACGGTGTGGTTGTCGGCGGGGCGGGCGGAGTCCTGACCGAACAGCTGGGTGGTCTGGGTGTGCCCGATGGCTAGCGTGCATGACGGCATCACCAGCTCGGCAAAGACAGGCGTGTAGCGCACGGCCGCCGCGCCGGTGATCTGCTCGTAGAACTGGACCGTGCGGTCCACGTCGTCGGTGATCATCCGAAGGGAAACGAGATCCACTGCACTCAACTCCTCTGGTCGTAGGATGGGCTCATCTAGCGACGCTACGCTACAGTAGCGTAGCGTACGAGAGGAGCAAGCGATGGAGGGCGGCGGCGACAAGGTCGGCGGTCGTGTCCTGCGGTCGCGCGATCGGGTGCTGGCGACGGCTTTCGATCTGCTCAGCGAGAACGGGGTCGGGGGCTTCTCCGTGGATGAGGTAGTCCGCCGGTCCGGCGTCGCGAAAACGACTGTCTATCGCCATTGGCCAACCCGAGAGGCGCTCGTGCTCGATGCCTGCTCGCAGATCACTGCCGAGCAGGAGGTCCCGGACACCGGCTCGATCGAGGGTGATGTCACTGCGCTCATGGCGAACCTGGCGCACCTGCTGAGCACGGCCCGGTGGTCGTCAGTTGTGCCCTCGATCGTCGATATCGCCGAGCGCGATCCGGAGTTCGCCGAGATTCACGGCAGAATCCAGCGAGGACACGCTGCAGCTCTCCGAGCTGTGATTGAGCGAGCAGTGTCCCGGGGCCAGCTACCGACTGAGATCAAACCATCGACCCTGATCTCAGCCCTGGTCGGACCGCTCTACTACCGCCGCTGGTACTCGCGCGAGCCGAACGACGACCAGTTCGTCAGAACAATCGTCGGCAACGTCCTGGGCAGCCGACCAGCCACCCGGGCGGCATCCACATGATGCATAACCCCAAGTACCTTCGAGACGTCGTGCGTCAGCACCTGTGGCTGACCCGTGGACCTGGTGACCCTCCCCTGCCGCCGGCAAGCGCAGAGCGGATGGCGGTCGTGCTGAGCCTCAGATTTGAGCAATGCTTGGTCCAGGATCGTGCGGCACTGTTGCGTGTATGGCAATCACAACATTGAACGAAGGCAGCGCAGTGATCCTGGTGACCGGCGCGACCGGACGGTCGGCCGCCACGTCGTCGCTCAGCTCGCGACGGCGGGTTGGCGGGTA
>DASVHT010000376.1:0-4883 GCA_036382455.1 Dermatophilaceae bacterium | reverse complement strand
GCCCTCGTAGGCGGAGTCGAACTCAACGGTCCGGTCTGGACCAATGGGCAATGCGTTTCTGCTGCGATGAGGAGCGTCAGCCATGCGGCAATGATATTCCGCTTCCGTTGCGCTACTTCGGTGGGAGGGACTGTTGGAAAGAGTTCTGGACTGGGACGTCTGCGCCGGCCGTCGCGTCGTGCACTCGTCGGGATGACAGAGGCGAGGAAAGCTGGACCTCGACAAGGTCGGCGCAGCTGAGACCAATGTTGCCTCACGACCCGAATCCGGCGTGGATTTGGACCCGGACCGACGTGACCGATACCGCCTTCGCAATCTGTTGATTCACCGAGGACTCGAGCGGGGCTGGGCCTTCTGGCGCACACACCGCGCCGACGTTGCTCAATACTGGGTGCACCCGGGTGTGATTCAGTCCGTACTCAATGATGCGAGGATCAGCGTTTCCGGGGCTGGCGTCGAAGCAGCCGCCGGCGGTGATCCCCTTGGCCTGTTGAGATGACTATCTGGGACTACAGCGCCTGCTGCAGCCGGCGGGTCTGATCCGCAGAAGTCGTCCCTGGGCGTTACCGTTGGGCTCATGGATTGGAGCCCGTTCGAGGCCGCCCTCTTTGACCTCGATGGGGTGCTCACACCGACCGCCGACTTGCACATGCGGGCCTGGCGCCAGATGTTCTCGACATACTTCGTCGAGCACGACGTTGCACCCGCGTACACCAACGCCGACTACTTCACCTACGTCGACGGCAAACCGCGGTACGACGGCGTACGGGCGACGCTTGCCTCACGGGGGATCGAGCTCCCGGAAGGCGACCCGGCCGACGAGCCGGGCGCTGAGACTGTGCGCGGTCTGGGCAACGCCAAGAACGCCCTGTTCAACCGCATGCTGCGAGACGAAGGCGTCGTGACGTTCCCCGGCACCTTTGCTCTCCTTGACGAGCTCGCCGACCGGGGCGTCAAGGTCGCCGTGGTTTCGAGCTCGCGCAACGCGCGCGAGGTGCTCTCCGCCGCCAACCTGTCCAACCGCTTCCCGCTCGTTGTCGATGGTGAGGTCGCCCGGCATGCGGGCCTGCACGGCAAGCCCTCACCGGAGACGTTCGAGCACGCTGCCGCGGCTCTCGGTGTCCCCGCGGCAAGGGCCGTCGTGATCGAGGACGCGGTCTCCGGTGTCGCGGCCGGAAGGGCGGGCGGGTTCGGTCTCGTCATCGGTGTCGACCGCGGTGCGGGCGCGGAGACACTGCGTGAGGCCGGCGCGGACGTTGTGGTGCGTGACCTCGCTGAGCTGGTGACCCCGTGACCGCCACCAGGCAGAGTGCCGGGGATGGCTCCCGCCCCGGCCAGATGCCCGACCCCATGGATCGTCTGCGCTTTCCGGCCGATCCGTGGCGACTGACCGAGGCCTTCTACGACTCCTCGGACCTGGGAGTCACCGAGACCCTGTTCGCCGTCGCCAACGGCTACCTGGGGATGCGTGGCAATGTCGAGGAGGGTCACGACAGCCACAGCCACGGCACCTTCATCAACGGCTTCCACGAGACGTGGCCGATCCGGCACCCTGAGGAGGCTTTCGGCCTCGCCCGGGTGGGGCAGACCATCGTCAACGTCCCGGACGCCAAGGTCATGCGGCTCTATGTGGACGACGAGCCGCTGCTGCTATCCGTCGCCGATATCGTCACCTACGATCGCACCCTCGACTTCGCCGACGGCGTGCTGACCCGCGACGTCCTGTGGCGGACGCCGGCGGGCAACCGGGTGCATGTGCGCTCACGGCGGATGGTGTCCTTCGCCCAGCGCCACCTGGCGGTTCTCACCTTCGAGGTGACGGTGCTGGACCGGGCGGCACCCATCGCCGTGACCTCCCATATCCTCAACCGGCAGGACGGCCTCAACGAGTACCGGACCAGGTCCGTGGACAGAAGAGTCACCGACCCGCGCAAGGCGGAGGAGTTCACCGGCCGGGTCCTCCAGCCGATCGAGCACTGGGGCGGCGACGTCAGGGCACTGCTCGGCTACCGGTGCGCCAACTCCGGGATGACCCTGGCCGTCGGGACCGATCACCAGATCGAGACCGAGAACGAGTTCGAGGAGCTCACCGAGGTGGAGGAGGACTACGCGAAGCACATCTTCCAGGTCCTCGCCCAGCCCGGAAAGAAGATCACGATCACCAAGACCGTGACCTACCACACCTCACGCAACGTGCCGGCGCGTGAGCTTGTCCACCGGTGCCGGCGCACCCTGAACCGCGTGCGGACCCAGGGTGTGGAAAGGCAGCTCTCGGATCAGCGGGCCTGGCTGGACGACTACTGGGCACGATCGGACGTCGAGGTCGAGGGCCAGCCAGAGGTGCAGCAGGCGATCCGGTGGAACCTCTTCCAGCTTGCGCAAGCCGGCGGTCGCGCCGATGGCAACGGTATCGCCGCGAAGGGGGTCACCGGCTCGGGCTACGGCGGGCACTATTTCTGGGACACCGAGATCTACGTGGTCCCGTACTTCGTATACACGACGCCCAGCTTCGCCCGCAACGCGCTGCGGTTCCGCTACTCCATGCTCCCCGCAGCGGTGCGCCGGGCACAGGAGCTCACCCAGGACGGCGCGCTGTTCCCGTGGCGCACGATCAACGGCGAGGAAGCCTCGGCCGCCTACGCGGCGGGCACCGCGCAGTACCACCTCGATGCCGACGTCTCCTACGCGCTGACCAAGTACGTCAACGCCAGCGGGGACGAGGAGTTCATGGCTGATGAGGGCATCATCATCCTCGTGCAGACGGCACGCATGTGGGCCGACCTGGGGTTCTGGCGCAGCAACGGCATCGAGGACTCGTTCCGCATCCATGGCGTGACCGGGCCGGACGAGTACACCACCGTGGTGAACGACAACCTGTTCACGAACGTCATGGCGCGCCACAACCTGCGGCATGCAGCGCAGGCGGTCCACGATCTCGAGGCGAGCAGCCCGCTGCCCTACGCTCGCATGGTCGCCCGACTGGGGCTTCGCGCGGACGAGGTCGCGGAGTGGATCCGGGCCGCCGAGGCGATGTACATCCCCTACGACGCCAACCTGGGCATTCACCCGCAGGACTCCGCCTTCCATGAGCGGGAGGTCTGGGACCTGCCGAACACCCCTGCGGACAAGAAGCCGCTGATGCTCCACTACCACCCGCTGGTCATCTACCGGTTCCAGGTGCTCAAGCAGGCCGACGTCGTGCTGGCGCTGTTCCTCCAGGGAGAGCACTTCACAGATGAGGAGAAGCGGGCCGACTTCGAGTACTACGAGCCGATCACGACCGGGGACTCGTCGCTGTCAGCGGTGGTGCAGTCGATCATCGCGGCGGAGGTGGGCTACCACCACCTGGCCCTGCGCTACTTCCACGACGGACTGTTCCTCGACCTCGCCAACCTTGGCCGGAACACCTCCGAGGGCGTGCACGTCGCCTCCGCCGGGGGAGTCTGGAACGCCCTCGTGTTCGGGTTCGGCGGGATGCGTGACCACGGCGGGGCCATCTCCTTCGACCCGCGCCTGCCCGAGTCGTGGTCGGCACTGACCTTCCGCATCACCATCCGTGGCACGCGGTTGCGCGTGACAGTCAGCTCGGACTCCATCGACCTCGCGGTCGAGGTGGGCTCCACCGTGACGGTGGTCGTCCGAGGTAAGGAGGTCATCGTCACCAACAAGAGCCCGGTCACCGTGCCACTCGACGGCCAGGGCCCACGGATCGACGGTGAACCGGATCCAAAGGCGCTCAGAGGCACGCTCCGGGCCGACGGCACGCTCATCACGGCCTCGGTGCCGCACCACTCCGGGATCAATCGCTGACTCGGAGATTCCTGCGCCAGAAGTGGCCCCGAGTCAGGCGCAACTCGCCGCGGTCAGGACTCAAGGGTGACGGAAAGCCGCTCGCCCCATCACCCTCGGGACCGCCGACCATTACCGCGAAACGCGTTCATTCCCCGTGAACATCCGAGGCGCACTCAAGGATCCGGCTGCGGGACGTTCGGAACCCCCGGACGACATAACAAGATGGGCCATCCGAGTGTTCTGGCACGGTGTCTTCATGAACAATTACCAGCGAACGAACGTGTCGGTGACCTTGGCATCCTACGAACAGGGCATTGAGGAATACCTACAGGGCACGAGCCCGGCGCTGCTCCTACGAAGAGTTCGTACCCGACGTCGTCGCACTCCTGCCGTCGGGCTCGCAGATGCTGGAGCTCGGGAGCGGACCAGGACGCGATGCTCTGTTCGCAGTTGAGGCGCCCCGCAGGACCGGGCGGCCAATCCACCGGAGCCATCGAGGGCAATCTAGGCTCAGCCACACCCGGCCCTACCGGGCCACCCAACAACTTACGGATCGAGGTTCAGGGGTCGCTTCTCCGGGGCGTCGGGCTGGGGTGACACGTTCCGTGCGCTGGTCCAGGTCAGCGCCAGGTCAGCAGCGCGCCCGGGCGGTTCGTCAGGTCTCGCTGTGGAGGGGTGGAGCGCTTCGAGTTCTGCCGGCGGCGTGCCGCAAAGGCTTCAGTGGTCGAGGCGGCCGGGTGGGCGATCCGCCAGCTGATCACGTTCGAGCGACGGTCAGGCGATCCGCACAGGGAGGGAGCGCCGGCCCCAGTGACCGGCGGTGGTGCCGAACCGGCCGGGCACAACCGTGCCGCACTCCGGGCACCGGCCGTCGACGGTCACCAAGTACGCCAAGACTGCGTACCAGTCGCGCTCGACGAGCACGTGCCCGCACGTCGGACACGACGTCGTCTCCCCCGCCGGGTCGTGCACGTTTCCCGTGTAGACGAAGTGCAGGCCGACGTCGATCGCGGCGGCCCGCGCGGTGTGCAGCGTGGCGGGCGGGGTCGGCGGCACGTCGAGCATCTTGAAGTCGGGGTGGAAGGCCGAGA
>DASVHT010000375.1:0-2483 GCA_036382455.1 Dermatophilaceae bacterium | reverse complement strand
GTGATCTGCTCGACTGCGGCTGGGCTTCGGCTGGACACGAGGCCGTACGATGGATGGGTCCTGAGCGGCGCCCAGCGTCAGCGTGTGGACCTAGATGGTTGATTCCTTGAAGGTCAGTGGTCGTAGGCGGTCAGGGAGCGTTTGGCTTTGGCTCCTGTGACCCAGTTGCGCCAGATCCCAGCGGCCATGGCCAGGAGGCGCTGAGCGACCCGGGTGAACACCCCGTGGGTGGTGCGTCCACCGTGTTGTTCCAGGTCAAGCTGTCCTTTGAGGGTCTGGTTGACCGATTCGATCCATTGGCGGACACCGCCGAGGTTGCCGTTGCGGTAGGTCTCGTCCTTGCGGTCGGGCCGCAGGAGCTCGATCCCGTGCGCCGCGGTGGTGGCGGCGAAGTCTTTGCCGGAGAAGCCCTTGTCTGCCAGCATGACCTGCCCGTGGCGGATCAGATGTTGGTCGTGCTCCAGTAGCGCAGCCACGACCTCGCGTTCACCGATCTTGGGGTGGGCCAGGCACCACATGATTGGCATGCCGTCGCCGGCGCAGACCAGGTAGAGCTTCAGGCCCCAGTAGTAGCGCGAGTAGCTCGCGCAGTACCCGTATCCGGCGTGCCCGGCCAGGTCCGAGCGTTTGACGGTCTCCCGAGAAGTCCCACACGGCACCGGTGTCGCGTCGGTGATCCACAGGTCGTCCGACCATGACGGGCAGACCCTGGCCAGAACCCGAATCGTGTTGCACAGCAACCCTCGCGAGGCCTTCAACCTCTTGTGGTACCCGGGTTGCTGAGGCATGTAGGGGAACATTCTCCGCAGGTCGGGGTTCCGTTGCGCATGCCGGACCCATCGTCGTTCACTGTGGAAACCCAGCAGCATCTGGGCCACCGCCAGACACAGCAACTCACTGTCGGACAGCTCGGGCCGCCGGCCGCGACCATGGCGCGGTTCAACCACCTGATCATCGATCAGAACATACAGTTCAGTCAGGAGGGCTTCTAGTTCTTTCGTCATAAATTGAGCGTGGGAGCCCTCCGTCTACTACCTCCCCAGCGACACGCTTCAAGGAATCATTCATCTGATATGTAGTGCCGTCTTGTCAAGGGGGCATGGTGAAGCGGCGCCCGGATGGCTTCGCGGGCGCCGCTTCTGGTGGCCGGACCAGGTTGATGAGTTGGCGTGCGTGTCGGTACTCGACGGCGCGGTCAGACTGATATTCGCGGGTTGGTTACCGCAGGACGGGCTGTTCGGCTGGAACGCTTCTGCTGGTCTAAAGGTCGAGCGTGGCGCCGGGGGTTGTGAATCCCTTTGCTGCTCATAGGTGAAACGCAGATCGTTCCTCGCGCGGCCGCCTCCTCGTCGTCCTGGTCCGGCTGCTTGTGGAGGGTGGGTGGTCGAAGATTTCGGGTGGTTTCACGCCGCGGGTCGAAGAGGTCATTCCTCGATCCAGGCGATCCCTGCCGGTGCGTGGGAGGAGTCAACGTGGCCCGCGCGCAGCGCAGCGAGCATGAACGACGTTGACGCCGAGGAGCACCGGCAGACCATGACCGGGCGAGGAACGGCCCTGGCAGGGTCGAAACGGTGCTTGGGCTCGTTCCTGGTCATCTGTCCGACCACGCCCCTGTCCGGTCTAGCCGTCCATGACGGCCAGGGACCAGCACCAGCCGGCCAGCTCACGGGCGATCGCGACGTTGGCGATGACCGGTTTCTTCTTGCGGTCGGTGAAGGTCAGCCACCGCTGGTGCAGCCGCTGGTTGCCGGCGTGTCCACGGGCCCGGGCGGCCGCGGGTGCCAGCTCCCACCTGGCCTTCATCGCGACACCGGGGCTGCGGTAGGGCTTGCGGTGGTGCCACGCCGCTTCGACCAGCAGCCGGCGGGCGTGGGTGTTGCCGGTCTTGGTGATCGAACCCTGGGAGCGGGACTGCCCCGAGGAGGACTCGGTGGGCACCAATCCCAGGTATGCCCCGATGGTGGCACCGGTGAGCCGGCCCCAGTCCCCGACTTCGACAGCCAACCCGAACGCGGTCAACGTCGAGACACCCCGCAGGCACCCCAGACGGTGCACGACCGGGGTGAACTCACTGTCTGCGGCCATCGCGGTGATCGCCTTGTCGAGGCGGCCGCGGCGGGCCTCGGCCTGCAACACGGCCTCATGCGCGGCGTCGTAGGCGAACTGCAGGCCCGGGGCGTCGAAGTGCTGGGCTTGCAGCCACACCAGGTGAACCCCGGTCCATGCCCTGCCGCCGTAGTACACGACTCCCTGGCGCAGCAACAGCTTTGACACCCGGTGCCGGGCCCGCATCAGATCACCGCGGACATCATCACGGGCCCGTACCAGATCCCGGGCCGCCTCCCGCTCGACCGTCGGTACGGTCACCGACACGATCTCATCCAGGCGCAGGAGCCTAGCTAGGTGCATCGCATCTCGGGCATCCGTTTTGACCCGATCACCAGCCGGGCGCTGGATCTTCGACGGAGCCACAATCTCACAGC
>DASVHT010000374.1:0-1719 GCA_036382455.1 Dermatophilaceae bacterium | reverse complement strand
GAGAGGTTCCTGGCTCGCGCAGCCGACAAGGACGCCGTCATCCCGAAGTACACCCAGGTGCTCGTCGTCGGAAGCCTCGGTGGTCGGACGGTCGAGGTTTCCCCGACAGATGCTATGAGGCTCCCAAGATGACCCTGGATTCCGGCACAGTGATGGTCATCACTCTCGTCGTCGTCGTCGTTGTTGTGCTGCTCGCACTGGCCCTCCTGTTCCGGTCGAGCTGGCGCGTGGCTGAGCCCGACGAGGCGCTGATCATCTCGGGGCTTCGTGCCAGCGGCCGGCCAGTTGGCACCGGCGAGAGCATGGGCTTCAACATCGTGACCGGGAGAGGCGCGCTGATCCTGCCGGGACTGACGAAGGTCCGCAGGCTGTCGCTCGAGGCGCACGAGAGCGAGATCACCGTCCCCTGCGTGAGCCAGCAGAAGATCCAGGTCGACCTGCGCGGCATCGTCGTGTACAAGGTCGGCGACGACTACCAGTCCATCGCCAACGCGGCGCGACGCTTCCTGGACCGGCCGGCGACAGAGCTCGAGACGAAGGTGCAGAACGTCTTCGTGGGTCACCTCCGGGCGATCGCGGGATCGATGACCGTCGAGGACATGATCAGCGACCAGGACAAGTTCACCCAGCAGGTCCGGGATCGTTGTACCCAGGAGATGGAGTCATTCGGCCTCGTCATCGACAGCTTCCAGATCCAGGCGATCACCAGCCCGAGCGCCTACATCGAAAACCTCGCGGTGCCCCACCAGGCCGAGGTCGAGCAGAACGCCCGCATTGCCCGCGCCAACGCCGAGCGCGAGGCGGTGGCCCAGGAACAGACGGCCCTGGCGCAGATCGCCGAATCGACCCGCAACACCGAGATCAAGAAGGCCGGCTACCAGGCCGAGATCGACCAGGCCACCAACCAGGCGAAGCAGCAAGGTCCGCTGGCCGAGGCCAAGGCCAGGCAGGCCGTGGTCGAGCAGGAGACCCGGGTCGCAGAGCTCCAGGCCCAGCAAACGGAGCAGCAGCTCCAGGTCGACGTTCGGAAGCCCGCCGATGCCGAGGCCTACCGCCAGACCACCCTGGCCGCGGCCGCCCGCGATGTCCGGATCCGGCAGGCGGAAGCTGCCGCCCAGGAGGTCCACTTGGCCGCCGAGGCTTCGGCGGCGCAGACGAAGGTCCTGGCGCAAGCCGAGGCCGCTGCGGTCACGGTCCATGCCGAAGCGCAAGCTGGGGCAACACGGCTGACCGGCGAGGCCGAAGGGGACGCAATCCGGGCCCGGGGCGTGGCTGAGGCCGATGCCGTCAAGGCGCGCATGGAGGCCGAGGCAGCCGGGATCGAGCTCCGTGCCGCCGCCTTGAACCGGAACCAGGAGGCGGTGATCGCCCAGCAGATCGCGGCCAACCTCCCCGAGATCGTGCGGGCAGCAGCGTCCTCATTCGAACACGTGGGCACCTTCACGGTCCTGAACGGGGCGGCCGGGGTCACTGAGACCCTCGCCGAGATGATCCAGCAGGCCGGCGTGCTCGCGAACATCGCCCGCCAGACGATGGCACCCATGCTTGGTTCGCAGAAGGGCGAGGGATCCGGCCCCAGCAACGAGCACCCGAGCGGGTCCGGTCAGCCGGCCGCGGCCCAGCGTCCCCAGGGTCGGGTTCGCCCCGAGAGCGCGTCAGAGACTCCCCCGGCGGCTTCGTCGACCGGGACTGCGCCGGAGTCGCTTGATGAGAGATAGC
>DASVHT010000373.1:0-7817 GCA_036382455.1 Dermatophilaceae bacterium | reverse complement strand
GATGACCCGTGGTCATCACCTGCCCCGCTTCGGCGCCGAGCTGCGCGACCTCCTGGCATAGTTGGAGAACACTGGCCCGTCCCTGGCGATCCTGTGATGATCTATCCAGGTGCCCGCAGACCAAAGCCTCGAAGGGCTTGTGGCACATTTGTGGCACACAAGAGTGAGAAACGCTGCTCAGCCGAGTCAAGCTGCGTCAACCAACCACGCACGAAATGGCCGATCGAGAGAGTTCCACGCGGGTTTCGATCGCTCTCATAATCCGTCGGTCGTCGGTTCAAGTCCGAGGCGGCCGTGCCAGAAGTACAGCAGCAAAGTACAGCAGCGGGGCCACTCTTCGGCGATACGCAGAGTGCCCCGGTGCTTCTCAGACGTGCTCAACGCCCGTTGGTGACAACCTCGCCAGTGGTTCGGGACAAAGAGGCCCGGACTCCAGAAAATGCGGCAAGGTTGAGTCCAGCAGAGTGGAGTACGACCTGCCGCGAGCGCTCCTTGCGCCACCGCAGCCGGGGTCAGCGCCGATCTCCATATGGATCGTCGACGGGTTCCTCGAACCACGCAACCCGGCTGGTTGTCATAGCCGGCCATGACCACATGGATACCTTCACGCACAACCCCACCCAGTACATGGCCGCACTGCTCTCCTTCATCGAAGGACAGCTGGGACCTCCCCCCGGGGCGGCCGCCGAGCGACAAGGGGACGTGTTCAGCCGGTCTTGACCAGTGCCTCTTCTGACAGCAAAGTCAGCGCAGCGGTGATGTCGTGGGCACGGCGCGTGTAGCGGCACCCCCGGACTCGATGACCTCAAGGCGGGTGAACGGAATACCGGATGAGTTTGACAGCCCGGTGAGGGTGATCCCCATGCTCTGACGCATGGTTTGGAACGTGCCGGCGAACAACCAGTCGAGCTCGGTGGGAACAACAGTGATGACGATGGTGCTCACGATCGGCGTCCTCCCGTGCCGAAGGAATCGATGGCGGCTTGGGCCGGAGCTCACACCCTCGGCCGGCGCCCGACGTTCTGGTTCAGCTTGTCGAGCGGGCCCGGATGAGACGCTCGAGACGGTGCCTGGCCTCCAGCATCGGTGGCTGCACGCCTCGGTACCCGGCGACCTGCGTGCTCTCGTCGAGAACCGCGCGGACGATGTCTGACACGAGGTCGGCCGAGACCGTGCCCTCCAGCTCAGAGGACAACGTTGCGGTCATGGCGATGGACAACGCCTTGCTGTCGTTCGTCATGGGGGGCATCGTGGCAATACTCGATACCGGGTCCCCGAGCGACGGCAGCAATCCGTCAGCCAAGGTAGTTGCAGGGGTCGTTGAAGGCATACGGGTCGGTACGCCGCGCCGGGACCCCTCGTGCCGAAAGGACCCGCCGGGGTGAGCGTGGGTCTGGCTCGGGGGCGCCCTCGGCGGCTCGGTCCTGGGGGGAGGTCTCATCTGCACCCGGTCGTGGCGCGGTGGGGCGTCGGGTTGGGTGTGAACGGGTGGCGGCGGTGCGCTTGCCTACGCCAGTGGGGGACATGGACAACACCTCGGCTTATTCATAGGTAAGAACAGGAGAACTTCGACTGGTCGAACGACCTCAAGACGATGCTTAACGACCGCGACCGTTAGGACGCTGACGTGGTTGGCGAAGGCGGTTTGTCTTTGTGCAGCGGGCCGGCGCGACGTGAGAACCACGACGCTGAGAAAGATGCTGGTTCATCGTTCCTCCCGACCCGAGTGGTCCGCTGATCCCCGGTTTGGTGACCCAGCTCCCCCTGACCGCTCCCAGATGGATTATATGACGGTTTGAACGCCGCGTCCCCTGTTTGGGGAAACCAGTTTTTGACCACCGCGCCCGACGACCAGCTTCGGGCCCTTCACGGGCCGGCAGCGACGCTTCGGACCGAGAGATCGCAGGAGCCGGTGGTGAACGGTATGCGCAGCGGCGCCGTCTGGTCGGGTGGATAAACCTCGACCTGGCGGGAAGGCCTCGGCGACCTGCCGCCGGGTGCGGGTGGCCGTGCCCACCCGAAGGGTGAGCTGAGCTCGCTGACCAGGGCGGCGTCGCTGCCGGCTGAGAAACGTGTTCGTCAGGACGCGACGAACATGGAGCTCGGGGGCGTCGGTCCTGATCGCATCCCAGTGCAGCCACGACTGCAGCATCGCGGTCTGGACCAGATCTTCGGCAGAGGCCCAGGGGACTGGTTGGGGCTCAACGAGGCTCTCGGCGGCGCTCTCGCAGTCCGTCCTTCTCAGGCCCATAGACCTCACCGTCAACGCGGGAGACGTAGTTGCCGCACGTGATGCAGCGCCAACCTGTCTCGTGTATCCGGTAGCTGTGACCGCTGGCAGCGCACGGTGTTGCGACGGTGCGCTTGTTCAGCTCGCTACGCGCCCTCTCACGCGCCTTGAGGACCGAGACGATCGTGCCGATACCGGCGGCGAGGACCACAACGGCCAAGGCCAACTCCACAATGAGTGAGGCATTCATGTAGGTCCCCTTCCCGTGCTGCCAACGGAGCTCATGCCCCCGGCGATCAACGGAGCCGAACGCCGCCACCCTGATCGTGCGTCACACTTCTGGATGCTACGCCAGCACGGTGCTGGCGTTGCGCAACTCGAGCCGCGACTCGCAGGTCAGCCCTTACGGTCCCGTTTCTCGGATCCGCACCCTCGCACCCTCGCGCGCTTGTGCGGCAGACTCCTCTTGCCCGAGCGCCGCTTCCATCACCCCCGGCGGCGGTGGAGAATCGCGCCATGGCCTATTTGAAGCCGCCGGCGATCGAGACCAAGATCTTCAACAGGCTGGCGATGCACAGCAGGCTGTGGGACGTCCACACCCTCGAGGTTGCCCGGCGCAACGCCGTTGACCCGCAACGGGTCCCCGTGGTTCCCGTGGAGCACGACGGCTCGCTCTTCGTCGTGTCCGCACGAGGTGAGTCCGACTGGGTGAAGAACGTGCGGGCGGCCGGCATCGTGCGGGTTGGGCAGAAGGGAAACTTCGAGACGTATGCCGCGACGGAGGTCCCGTCGGACGAGCGCGCAGGCATCGTCCGGGCATACCGCAAGAAGACCGGGCGTGAGGTGAACGGCTACTGGCGGAAGCTCCCGCTAGACGCTGACCACCCGACGTTCAAGCTGACCCCCGGCTAACCCCCGGGCTGACCCCGACAGGGCGTAACACGAGCTGGAGACATGCACGATCCGACTGAGGTAGACGGCCGAGACGCGCGCCCGCCGCGCTCTTCGGGGCTGACCCTTGTCGGGCTGCTTGTGGGCGCCGTCATGGTCACGATGGTGGTCGGTCAGCTCACCGACCCGGGACCTCCGCCTCACCCCCCTTCCTCGACCGTTGGCGGAACGGCATCCGACCTCGCCACAGCCCAAGAACCACCCAAGCCGATCGGCGTCGAGTCGATCAGGGAGTGCCCCGTGCACCTCGGCGGACTGGTCCTCGGCGACCACCTGCGGATCCCCGGCTCGGCACTCGAGCGCTGGGACTGCGACGCACTGAACGGACCCTGGTCGGTGGTGATCAGGGCCACGGGTGGCCACTTCGGTGTCCATAGTGCAGTCGTCACGTTCCCGGTCGACCTCGTGGGTTCCGGTGTGCCGTCGACCAGACCGGAGGGTGGCGTGTGGAACCCCGGCTCCCAGAAGCTCATCTGGCCGCTCGGCAGCTCCCACGCCCAGATCGTCGGAGACCTCGGTCAGGCGACTCTCGAGAATCTTGCTGCGCGAGTCACGACTGCGGACAGAGAACCACACTTCTCGGCGCTGGCCGGGTTCGCGGCCGCAGCCGCAGCCGCCATTCCCTACCGCTCCCTTGTCATGCACGAGATGCGTTACAGCACAGACGATCTGGGAAAGGCAGGGAAGCGTGGTGGCGGTCTCATCTACACCGGTGTCACCTCGGGCGCATCATTCGAGACCTTGGCTTTTGAGTCCCACGCGAAACCGGCCGGGCTCGTTCGAGGCAAGCCGGCAGTCTTCTCCGACGTGCCCAGCGGTGACGGTGCCCTTGCATGGGAGTCGGCCCCCGGAGAGGTGACCTACATCGGCACAGAGGGCATGGACATCCCGGCGGGCATGGCCACCCCGGCCGACGCAATCAAGATTCTGCGCTCGCTGGCTGACAAGGGCCGGGTTCTCACCCCCGGGCAGTGGGAGACCAAGGATCGCGTCAGGGTGGCAGCGCCGTAAGGCTCGGGAGAGCCGTTCAGCTCTGCGTGCCCTTGGCCCAGAGGTTGATGCCGGCTTCGATCGCGTGCTGGTCGATGCGGGCCAGCTCCTCGTCGGTGAACGTGAGGTTGGACAGGGCGTCCAGGTTGGTGTCGAGCTGCTCGACGCTGGATGCGCCCAGCAGGGCTGACGTCACCCGCTTGTCGCGCAGCGCCCACGCGATCGCGAGCTGGGCGAGCTTCTGCCCACGCTCCCGGGCAATCCCGTTCAGCGCGCGCACGTGTGTGAGCTTGGACTCCTCAAGGTGATCCTGTTGCAGCGAACCATGCCGTGCGGCCCGCGAGTCGGCCGGGATGGCGCCGTCAAGGTAGCGGTCGGTCAAGAGTCCCTGGGCCAGCGGGGAGAACACGATGCAGCCCATCCCCTGTTGTTCGAGATGGTCGAGCAGGTCCTCCTCGATCCAGCGGTTGAACATCGAGTAGGACGGCTGGTGGATCAACAGGGGCGTCCCGAGCTCGCGCGCGATCGTCGCAGCCTCAGCTGTCGTCGGACCCGAGTAGGACGAGATCCCGATGTACAGCGCCTTTCCAGAACGCACGATCTGGTCGAGAGCCGTCATCGTCTCCTCAATGGGCGTCTCGGGGTCGGGGACGTGGTGGTAGAAGATGTCGACGTACTCGAGCTTCATCCGCGCAAGCGACTGGTCCAGCGACGAGATGAGGTACTTGCGCCCGCCGCCACCCTGGCCGTAAGGCCCCGGCCACATGTCGTATCCCGCCTTGCTGGAGATGACCAGCTCGTCACGGTGCGCCGCGAAGTCCTGGTGCAGGTAGCGCCCGAAGTTGCTCTCGGCCCGACCGTAGGGAGGGCCATAGTTGTTGGCCAGGTCGAAGTGCGTCACTCCGCGGTCGAACGCCCGGCGCAGGATCGCACGCTGGGTCGCCTCGGGTCGGTCCGTGCCGAAGTTCTGCCAGAGCCCGAGTGAGATCGCCGGCAGCTTCAGCCCGCTCGCGCCACACCGGCGGTACTCCATCGTGTCGTAGCGGTCACCTGATGCCTCGTATGCCGTCATGGGAGTCAGTCTGCCAACTGACGTCGACGTCGGGCTAGGTGGCCCTGGACAGCACCCGTGCCTGCGCCACGATCAGCTCAACGAACGCGGGGCTCACCCCCAACGGGCCCGCCACAGGCAGGTCCGGACAGGCTGCGACCACCGCATCGGTCAACCTTCCGGGTGCGACGAAGAGCGACGCGACGGCCGGACGCTGAACCCCCCTGTCGGACAAGGCTTCCAACGCCTGAGTCAGGGACGGAGCGGATGTGGACGCGAAGGCGGGCACGACCGGTATGCCGTGCGCCCGCCCGAGGTCGCGGGCGAGGCTCTCGATGTGGAGACGGGCAGTTCCGGAGCTCGACCCTGCCGACGCCAAGACCAAGGCGTCGACGTGCGGGTCGGCCCCGGCCTGGGCCAGGCGGTCGGTCAGCGCCTTGAGGAGCAGGTCGCGCTCGCGGCACCCCGCGGAGAGGAGCGGCGGCGCCACGCTGACGCCCATCCCCCTGGTGGCGAAGCTGGCTTCGACGGCGACCGGAACGTCGTGGGAGGCGTGGTAGCCCGGCGTGAACAGCAATGGCACGACGCGCACCGATCTGAACCCCTCGGCCGCCAGCTGCCGCAGCGCGACCACGGGAGTAGGCGCAGTGAACTCCAGGTGGGCCGCGCGCACCGTGTTACCAGTGCGTGCCGCGACGGCCAGGACCAGCTGTCCGACAACGTATTCGGCTCGTGGGTCTCGACTGCCGTGGCTGAGCAGCAGGACTGCAGACGCCTCAGATCGGGTCATGTCGATGCGCTCCCGATGTCTCGCCACTGGATATCCCAACTGCTAGATGTCCCACTGCTCGGCCTGGGCAGCCTCGCCGGCCAGAGGGTCTCCGACCATGCCAGCAGCCAGGGTCTGCCCGCTCTGCGCGTCGATGAGCAGAAACGCGCCGGTGCGACGGTGGCGGGCGTACGGCTCGGCCACGATCGGCTCGGCGGTGCGGATCCGCAGCCGCCCGATGTCGTTGAGGTCCAGGTCCTGGGCCGGCACGATCTGCACGGCGTCGAGATCCAGGACCCCGTCGACCGCCCCGACGATCGCCCGGGTGGTGCGCGTGGTGTGCTTGAGCAGCATCCGGCTGTGCTTGCTCAACGGCACATCCGAGAGCCAGCAGACGGTGGCGACCAGGTCCCGCGTCGGCTCGGGTGAGGTCAACGCCGCAGCGATGAGATCGCCGCGGGCAACGTCGATGTCGTCGGCGAGGCGCAGCGAGACCGAGCGCGGGGCGAAGGCCTCGAGCAGCTCACCGTCGGCCGTATCGATGCCGGCAATGGTGGTTCGGCGTCCACTGGGCAGGACCACGACCTCGTCGCCCACTCGAACGACTCCGGAGGCGATCTGACCGGCATACCCGCGGTATTCGCGGTGAGCTGCGTCGCGCGCGGCTTCCTGCGGTCGCAGGGTGAGCTGGACGGGGAAGCGGAACTGCTCCTCGCGCGGATCGTCAGCAACCGGAAGGCCTTCGAGGATCTCGAGGAGGCTCGGCCCGGCATACCACTCGGTGCGCAGCGAGCGGTCCACGACGTTGTCACCCCCAAGGGCCGACACGGGGATGGTGCGCAGGTCGGGCAGCCCGAGCTCGGCCGCCACCACTGCCAGCTCTCTGGCGACCTGCGTGTAGATGCCTTCGTCGAAGCCGACGAGGTCGATCTTGTTGACGGCAACGACCACGTGAGGGACGCGCAGCAGCGCGGCAACAGCCATGTGCCGACGGGTCTGCACGAGGACCCCCTTGCGCGCGTCCACGAGCAGGATCACCGCGTCCGCCGTCGAGGCTCCTGTGACCGTGTTGCGCGTGTACTGCACGTGTCCCGGGCAGTCCGCAAGGATGAACGAGCGGTCGGCTGTGGCGAAGTAGCGGTAGGCCACGTCGATGGTGATGCCCTGCTCGCGTTCGGCGCGAAGCCCGTCGGTCAGCAGCGCGAGGTCGGCGTGGGCCAGCCCGCGGTCGCGAGAGACGCGCTCAAGGGCGTCGAGCTGGTCCGCCAGCACCGACTTGGTGTCATGCAGCAGGCGCCCCACGAGCGTGGACTTGCCGTCATCGACCGAGCCCGCCGTCGCCAGGCGCAGGAGGGTGGGATGGGCATGGCCGCCCGTCACGTCGAGTGTTGCCGTCCTGGGTGTCATCAGAAGTACCCCTCCTTCTTGCGGTCTTCCATCGCGGCCTCGGAGATCCGGTCGTCGGCCCGGGTCGCACCCCGCTCGGTCAGGCGCGTCGCGGCCACCTCGATCACGACGTCCCCGACCGTCACCGCGTCGGACTCGACGGCGCCGGTGCAGGACATGTCGCCCACGGTCCGATACCGAACTTGTCTGGTGACAACGGTTTCGGTCGCTCGCGGCTGCGAGACCGGGCCGAACGCGAGCAACATTCCGTCGCGTTCGAAGACCTCGCGCTCGTGGGCGTAGTACAGCTCGGGCAGGTCGATGCTCTCCCGGGCGATGTAGCGCCAGACGTCGAGCTCGGTCCAGTTGGACAACGGGAACACCCGGACGTGTTCACCCGGGCGATGCCTGCCGTTGTACAGGTTCCACAGCTCTGGACG
>DASVHT010000372.1:0-14369 GCA_036382455.1 Dermatophilaceae bacterium | reverse complement strand
CGGCATCGCCGACGACGACCCCCGGGTGAACAGGTACGGCGGCGCGATCGCGACGGGTCACCCCCTCGCCAGCTCGGGCGTCCGCCTGATGACCCAGCTCGCCCGACAGTTCGAGGAGAGCCCCGACGTGCGTTATGGCCTCACCGCCCTGTGCATCGGCATCGGCATGGGTGGAGCCGTGATCTGGGAGAACCCGAACCACCGCGACTGCGGCAAGGACCTCGACACCACGAAAGGCGCTGTGGCCTGATGAGCATCACCCTGACCGATACCTTCCCGGACGAAGTTGTCACCAAGGCCCTGGCGCGCGACATCGCCCTTCCAGGGCGCACAGGGACATTCGTGCTGATCACGCTGGACAACGGCTTCGACCACACGAAGCCCAACACCTTTGGGCCAGCCACCCTGGCCGGCCTGTCCAGGGTCCTCACCACGGTTCGCGCTCGCGCTGAGGCCGACGAGATCGTCGGCGTCGGCGTGACCGGCAAGCCGTTCATCTTCGCGGTCGGAGCCGACCTCACAGGCGTCCCGAAGGTGACCACGCGCGAGCAGGCGCTGGCCATCGGTCAGCTCGGGCACAGCACCTTCGAGCAGCTCCGGACGCTCCCGGTGCCGACATTCGCGTTCATCAACGGCGCGGCCATGGGTGGCGGCGTCGAGATCGCGCTCAGTGCGGCATACCGGAGCATCTCTGCAGGCGCTCCGGCCGTGGCCCTACCCGAGTGCTTCCTGGGTCTGGTGCCCGGCTGGGGCGGCTGCTACATGCTGCCCAACCTCATCGGCGTCGACAAGGCCCTCAAAGTCATCATCGAGAACCCGCTGAACACCAACCGGATGCTCAAGGGACCGCAAGCCTTCGAGCTCGGGATCGCCGACGCGCTGTTCGAACCGGTCACCTTCCTGGAGGACTCCCTGTTCTGGGCCTCCCAGATCATCACCCGCCGGATCGTCGTGGACCGCCCCGAGATCGACCGCGACGAGGCGACCTGGGAGGGCGCCGTCGCGGCAGCCAAGGGCCTCGTCAGGGCCAAGACCGGTGGCGCGTCCCCCGCACCGCTGCGCGCTCTCGAGCTCGTATCCGCGGCCAGAACCGCCACGCGCGAAGCGGCCTACGCCGCCGAGGACAACACCCTCGCCGACCTGTTGATGAGCGACGAGCTGCGCAGCAGTCTCTACGCCTTCGACCTCGTGCAGAAGCGGGCCAAGCGTCCGGCAGGGGCGCCCGACCGGTCGCTGGCCCGCCCCGTCACCAAGGTCGGGATCGTCGGCGCCGGGCTCATGGCCAGCCAGCTGGCGATGCTCTTTGCCCAGCAGATCGAGGTCCCGATCGTCATGACCGACCTCGACCAGGGTCGCGTCGACAAGGGCGTGGGCTACGTCCACGCTGAGATCGACAAGCTGTTGGGTCGGGGTCGGATGGGGCCTGACCGCGCCAACCGGCTCAAGGCCCTGGTCAGCGGTTCCACGACCAAGGACGACTTCGCCGATGCCGACTTCGTCATCGAGGCCGTGTTCGAGGACATCACCGTCAAGAAGCAGGTCTTCGCCGAGGTCGAAGCCGTCGTCGCCCCCGACTGCGTGCTGGCGACCAACACGTCCTCGCTCTCGATCACCGAGATGGCCGCGGACCTGAAGAACCCCGAGCGGGTCGTGGGGTTCCACTTCTTCAACCCCGTTGCTGTCATGCCGTTGCTGGAGATCATCAGGGGCGACAAGACCGACGACGCCACCCTTGCAACGGCCTTTGACACCGGCAAGAAGCTCAAGAAGACGACGATCCTGGTCAAGGACTCACCCTCGTTCATCGCGAATCGGGTGCTTGGACGGTTCATGGGTGAGGTCGGCCGCGTCGTCGACGAAGGGACACCCCTCGAGGTCGCCGATCGTGCCTTCGCCGGAGTTGCGCCTATGCCCCCCTTCGTCCTCCTGGGTCTGGTCGGCCCCGCCATCGCGCTGCACAACAACGAGAGCCTTCACCGCGCGTTCCCTGAGCGCTTCTACGTGTCAGAAGGTCTGCGCCGTCTTGTTGCCGCCGGCAAGCCCGGGTTCTACCTCTACCCCGAGGGCAAGCCGGTCCTGGACCCCGACGTGGCGTCTCTGATGGAGGTGCCGACCGACCCTGTGGTACTCGACTCCGCCCAGGTCCGCGAGCGGGTGCTCTCGGCGTTGGCGCAAGAGGCGAGGCTGATGCTCGACGAGGGCGTCGTGGCCGCCCCGATGGACATCGACCTCGCCATGATCGCCGGTGCGGGGTTCGCCTTCTGGAACGGCGGGCTCACGCCCCTGCTGGATCGCACCGGCATCTCCGAGAAGGTCAACGGAATGCGGTTCCTGCCTGCGGGCGTGGCGAGCGTCCCGGTCTGAGCCGGTCCTTCGCCCGCACACGGGACGCTGTGCCGGGTCGCTGGGTACGTGTGCCGCGTTTGGCCGGAAGAAGTGCCAAGTATGCCGGGTCGCTGGGTACGTGTGCCGCGTTTGGCCGGAAGAAGTGCCGGTATGGCGTTGAACCGATGCGTTGAGCACATCGCATTGTTGACGACACGCCCGGCCGACCCACATTCGTATCTCACATGTGATCTATAGTTGTCGGCATGAAGGACAACTACCTGGCCCGGATCGGCACCCTGATACGGGAGGCACGACGCCATCAGGGGCTGACCCAGAACGATCTTGCGGAGGCATTGGGAACCAGTCAGAGCGCCGTAGCCCGCATTGAGCAGGGCAAGCAGAATCTCAGCCTTGAGATGCTCGCGCGCATCGGCGGCCGCCTGGACTCCGAGTTCGTCTCGCTGGGGCACTCCGGTCCGCAGCACCTGCGGATCGTCGGAGGGACCAAGCTGTCCGGGACGATCGACATCAAGACGAGCAAGAACGCCGCGGTGGCGCTCCTCTGTGCCTCGCTGCTCAACCGCGGCCGCACCACTTTGCGTAATCTCGCGCGCATCGAGGAGGTCAACCGCATTGTCGAGGTGCTGACCAGCATCGGTGTGAAGACCCGATGGCTGCCCGACAGCAACGACCTCGAGATCACTCCCCCAGCGCACCTCAACCTCGCCGCGATGGACCTCGACGCTGCGCGCCGGACCCGCACCGTCATCATGTTCCTGGGGCCGCTGCTTCATGAGCTCGACGAGTTCCGCCTCCCGTACGTCGGAGGGTGTGAC
Source organism: Dermatophilaceae bacterium (assembly GCA_036382455.1). GTDB lineage: Bacteria > Actinomycetota > Actinomycetes > Actinomycetales > Dermatophilaceae > UBA4719. The sequence continues at coordinate 11,205 of DASVHT010000372.1, read as the reverse complement.
CTCGGCAACCGCACCGTCGAGCCACACCTGCACGCCTTGCGGGCGTTCGGCCTCCACGTCACTACCACGTCCGGTTTCTACGACGCCAAGGTCGACCGCTCGGTCAGCCCACACGCCGCCATCGTCCTGACGGAGCGCGGCGACACGGTCACCGAGAACGCGATCATGGCCGCCGCCCGGCACGATGGGGTCACAGTCATCCGAAATGCCAGCCCCAACTACATGGTCCAGGACCTCTGTTTCTTCCTCGAGGCGCTCGGGGTGAGCATCGACGGAATCGGCAGCACCACGCTGACCATCCATGGCCGGCGCGACATCGACGTCGACGTTGAGTTCTCACCCTCTGAGGACCCGATCGAGGCGATGAGCCTGCTCGCTGCGGCAGTTGTCACAGAGTCAGTCATCACCATCCGCAGGGTGCCCATCGAGTTCCTCGAGATTGAGCTCGAACTGCTCGAGGGCATGGGCATGAAGTATGACAAGACCGACGAGTACCGCTCCGCGAACGGACTCACCCGCCTGGTCGACCTGACCACGATCCCTGGCCCGCTCACGGCACCCACCGACAAGATCCACCCGATGCCGTTCCCTGGTCTCAACATCGACAACCTGCCGTTCTTCGCCATCATCGCGGCCAGCGCGACCGGCACGACGATGATCCACGACTGGGTCTACGACAACCGCGCGATCTATCTCACGGAGCTCACAAAGCTCGGCGCCAAGGTTCAGCTGCTCGACCCTCATCGGGTCCTGATCGAGGGACCGACCCGCTGGCGCGCCTCCGAGGTCATCTGCCCACCCGCGCTGCGCCCTGCCGTGGTCATGCTCCTGGCGATGCTCGCGGCTCCTGGCACCTCGGTCCTGCGCAACGTCTATGTGATCAACCGAGGCTACGAGGACCTGGCTCAGCGACTCAACACTCTCGGGGCCACCGTCGAGACCTTCCGCGACATCTGAGCAAGAGGTTCGGGCACTCCGGCCGTTCGGCCGACGTCACGTGTCCCTTCTGAGCTCCTTGCCGAGCGAGGTCGCGATCGCGTCCGGGGTCAGTCCAATCTGGTCGAGCACCTGGTTGCGTGTGGCGTGGCGCAAGAACTCCTTGGGTATGCCGTAACAGTGCACCGGAGCCCGGCGCCCGGCCTGACGCATCGCGAGAGTCACCGCTGATCCGATACCCCCGGACACCAGGTTGTCCTCGATGACGGCGACGGCGGTGGCGTCCTCGACCGCGATGACCAGGTCGGGGCTGACCGGCAGCACCCAGCGGGGATCAACCACACGCACCGAATATCCCTGCGCTTCAAGCTTTTCGGCCACGCTGACTGATGTCGAGGCCATGGCGCCGACGCCAACGACCAGCAGGTCCACCGCGCCTTGGCTGGTCTCGTACAACACGTCGAGACTCCCGAGCTGACGCGTTCGGCCAATGGGCTGCGCGACAGCACCCTTCGGGAAACGCAACACAGTGGGACCGTCGGAGATGTCGAGCGCCTCACGCAGCTGTCGCCGCACCTGGGCGCCGTCGCGAGGTGCCGCTAGCCGAAGGCCAGGCACGACAGCGCAGATGGTCATGTCCCACATGCCGTTGTGGGATGGGCCATCCGTGCCCGTCACACCCGCGCGGTCGAGCACCACAGTGACGCTGGCCTTGTGCAGGGCAGCATCCATCAGCAGCTGGTCGAAGGCCCGGTTGAGGAAGGTGGCATAGACGGCCACCACCGGATGCAGCCCGGCAAAGGCGAGCCCGGATGCCATCGTCAGCGCATGCTGTTCGGCGATCCCGACGTCAAAGACCCGGTCAGGGAAGCGATCGGCGAACTTGTCCAGACCGACCGGGATCATCATCGCGGCGGTCACGGCGACGACGTCGGGGCGCTCGGCGCCGATCTCGCACATCTCGTCGCTGAACTCATCGGTCCAGATCCGGCCGCCTTCGGTGAAGGGAAGACCGGTCTCGGGGTTGATGACCCCCACGGCGTGGAAACGGTCGGCCTCGTCCTCTCGCGCCGGGGCGTATCCGCGGCCCTTCTGGGTGATCACGTGGACCAGTACGGGGCCGCCGAATGCCCGGGCCCTGCGCAGCGCCGACTCGAGCGCCTCCTCGTCATGCCCGTCGACCGGACCGAGGTACTTCAGCCCCAGGTCCTCGAACATGCCCTGCGGCGCCACGATGTCCTTGAGACCCTTCTTCATCCCGTGCAGCGTCTCGTACATCGCGGACCCCACGACCGGAGTGCGTGCGAGGGTGTTCTTCCCCCAGTCCAGGAACCGCTCGTAGCCGCGCGTCATCCGCAGCGTGGCGAGATGGTCCGCCAGGCCACCGGTGGTCGGGGCGTAGGAACGCTCGTTGTCGTTGACCACGATGACCAACGGGAGGTCCTTGTCGGCCGAGATGTTGTTGATCGCCTCCCAAGCCATACCACCAGTGAGGGCCCCATCCCCAATAACCGCAACGGTATAGCGGTCACGCTGCCCTTGCAGCCGGCGCGCCTGGGCGATGCCGTCTGCCCAGGACAACGCCGTGGACGCGTGAGAGTTCTCGACGATGTCATGCTCCGACTCCGTCCGGCTTGGGTAGCCCGAGAGCCCGCCCTTCCTTCGAAGGTTGGCGAAGTCGGCCCTTCTGCCGGTGAGCAGCTTGTGGACGTAGGCCTGATGGCCGGTGTCGAACACGATCGAGTCCCGCGGGGAGTCGAACACCCGGTGCAGGGCGATGGTCAGCTCGACCACGCCAAGGTTGGGTCCCAGGTGTCCGCCGGTCTTGGAGACGGAGTCGACAAGGAACTCACGGATCTCTTTGGCCAGCAACGGCATCTGTGCCGGAGTGAGAGCCTTGAGGTCCTCGGGTCGATTGATCGAATCCAGAAGTTGCACGCGCTCGGGCATCCTTTCCGATGACTCAGGCTTCCGACTGACTCGGACGTTCGAGTCTAGACGTGCCCCATCGCAGACGACGATGACGACCTCATTCGGCAGCGGCCAACCTCTATCGCGATGGTCGGGCGCGCGCGGCGCGAGCCACGACGAGGACTCCGACCAGCGCAACGATCGAACCGATGATGGCCCACAGCGGCTTCCCAGACATGAGGGCACTGCCCTTCAGGACGTCGAGCCCCTGCAGGGCCCAGATCAGACCCATGAGGACCAGCAGGACACCCAGACCGGTTTGGAGGTTCTTGTTCATGGTTCCGACGCTACAACCCGCGTGCGCCCAGCTACAGGCGCGGAACGTAACGCCTCCCCTGGAGCGCGTCGTACAGGAGCTGGGCGCCGCGGGCGGATGCCCGCAGCCGCAGACCCTCGGCCTCGAGGTCGGACTGGATCTCTGCAAGGGCGTCGGTGCTTACCAGATCGCCGAGGTCGATGCGGACCTCACGATAGGCCTGGCGCATCGCCTCGAGCTGGGCGTCGATGTGCCGTACCGCCACCCAGGCCAGGGCGACCGGGTTCTTGCGCCACCCGGCATACCTGCGGTAGTCGGACGGGCAGTGGTCGAGCAGCCAGGCAACGGCAGGCTGCTGCCAGTCCGTGGAGTCCGGGGGTGGCACGGACTGCGGCCAACCAGGAGGTGTTCGTGCCAATGGGCTCACTCCCCCAGTCTGTCAACCTCCAACGACACCCGACACGCAAACGGCCCGAGCCCGCCTTGACCTGGCGGAAGCTCGGGCCGTTCGTGGGTGGCGGCGCGGCTCGATCAGCTCTTGACGAGCGAACGCAGGACGTACTGCAGGATGCCGTCGTGACGGTAGTAGTCCGCCTCGGCGGGAGTGTCGATCCGCAGCACGGCATCGAACTCCACGACGGAACCTCTGGACTTGGTCGCCTTGACGTGCAACGTCTTCGGCGTGGTCCCCTCGTTGAGCGCCGTCACGCCCGAGATGTCGAACGTCTCCGTGCCGTCGAGCCCGAGCGAATCGGCGTTCTGACCCGCGGGGTACTGAAGCGGAAGCACGCCCATCCCGATCAGGTTTGAGCGGTGGATGCGCTCGTAGGACTCGGCAATGACCGCCTTGACCCCCAGAAGGCGAGTGCCCTTGGCGGCCCAGTCACGTGATGATCCTGAGCCGTACTCCTTGCCCGCGATGACGACAAGCGGGATGCCGGCCGCCGCGTAGCTCTGTGCGGCGTCGTAGATACTCGCCTGCGCGCCCTCGGCGGTGAAGTCCCGCGTGAAGCCGCCCTGGACATCGTCCAGCAGCTGGTTGCGCAGCCGGATGTTGGCGAACGTACCGCGGATCATCACCTCGTGGTTGCCGCGCCGCGAGCCGTAGGAGTTGAAGTCACTGCGCCCCACGCCGTGTGCCGCGAGGTAGATGCCGGCCGGGCTGTCGGCCTTGAACTGGCCGGCCGGGCTGATGTGGTCTGTCGTGACCGAGTCGCCGAGCTTGGCCAGGACGCGCGCACCGGTGATGTCGGCAACCGGGCTCGGCTCACGCTGCATGCCGTCGAAGTACGGGGGCTTGCGCACGTAGGTCGACTCCGGCGCCCAGTCGAAGATCTTGCCTTCAGGGGTCGGAAGGGAACGCCAACGCTCGTCACCGGCGAAGACATCGGCGTAGTCGTTGCTGAACATCTCCTTGGTGATAGAGGCCTCGACCACTGTGGTGACGTCCGCGGCACTCGGCCAGATCTCGCGGAGGAAGACGTCCGCGCCCTCGGGGTCGGTGCCGATCGGCTCTGTGTCCGGATCCCAGTCCATCGTGCCCGCAAGCGCGTAAGCCACGACCAGCGGCGGTGACGCCAGGTAGTTCATCTTGATGTCAGGGTTGATCCGGCCCTCGAAGTTGCGGTTGCCGGACAGCACCGAGACGACGCTGAGGTCGTGCGCCTGAACGACCGCGGAGACCTCGGCTGCCAGTGGCCCGGAGTTGCCGATACAGGTCGTGCAGCCGTAGCCGACGAGATGGAAGCCAAGCTTCTCCAGGTAGGGCCAGAGACCGGCCCTTTCGTAGTAGTCGGTCACGACCTTGGAGCCCGGCGCCATCGAGGTCTTGACCCAGGGCTTGGCGCTCAGGCCACGCTCGACCGCGTTCTTCGCCAGCATGGCCGCCGCCACCATGACCGAGGGGTTGGACGTGTTGGTGCAGGAGGTGATCGAGGCGATCGCGACGTGACCGTGGTTCATCCCGGTCGTGGTGCCGTCGGACAGGGTGACGGGCACCCCGTCGGAGGCGTCATAGCTCTTGCCCGCGTCGACGTAGTCAGGCAGCGTCGCGAGGAAGGACCGTTTGGCGTCGGTCAGCGAGATGCGGTCCTGCGGACGTTTCGGCCCGGCGATCGACGGGACGACCGTCGACAGGTCGAGCTCGAGGTACTCGGAGTAGACCGCCTCGGCCGATGGGTCGTGCCAGAGGCCCTGCTCCTTGCTGTAGGCCTCGATCAGGGCGACCTGCTGCTCGCTGCGACCGGTGAGGCGGAGGTACTCGCAGGTGACCGCGTCGATGGGGAACATCGCTGCGGTAGAGCCGAACTCGGGGCTCATGTTGCCGATCGTGGCCCGGTTGGCCAACGGCACCGCCGAGACGCCCTGCCCATAGAACTCCACGAACTTTCCGACGACACCATGGGCGCGCAGCATCTCGGTGATCGTCAGGACAACGTCCGTTGCCGTTGCGCCAGAAGGGATCTCGCCGCTCAGCTTGAAGCCGACGACGCGTGGGATCAGCATCGAGACCGGTTGGCCGAGCATCGCGGCCTCGGCCTCGATGCCGCCTACACCCCAGCCCAGGACGCCCAGGCCGTTGACCATGGTGGTGTGCGAGTCGGTGCCGACACAGGTGTCGGGGTAGGCCATGCCGTCGCGGTCGAAGACGACCCGGGCGAGGTGCTCGATGTTGACCTGGTGCACGATCCCGGTGCCGGGCGGCACGACCTTGAAGTCGTTGAACGCACTCTGGCCCCACCGCAGGAACTGGTATCGCTCCCCGTTGCGCTGGTACTCGAGCTCGACGTTGCGCTCGAAGGCGTCAGGCCGGCCCGCGAAGTCTGCGATGACCGAGTGGTCGATGACCATCTCTGCCGGTGCCAGGGGGTTGATCTTGGCCGCGTCCCCGCCGAGCTCGACGAAGGCCTCACGCATCGTGGCGAGGTCGACGATGCACGGCACTCCGGTGAAGTCCTGCATGATCACCCGCGCGGGGGTGAACTGGATCTCCGTGTCCGGCACCGCGTTGGGGTCCCAGCCGGCGAGCGCGCGAATGTGCGCCGCGGTGATGTTGGCGCCGTCCTCGGTCCGAAGAAGGTTCTCCAGGAGGATCTTGAGGCTGAAGGGCAGCTTCTCGCTGCCGTCCAGCGCCGACAGACGGAAGACGTCGTATGACGCGTCCCCGACCTCCAGCGTGCCCCTGGCCCCAAAACTGTCAATGCTCTGCTGACTCACGACGGCTCCTTCCAACAATGTATCTTGACGTCAAGATATCTAATCACACCCGGCTCACGACGCTGAGGGCGGACGCGGGCTCAGCTGTGATCCTCCACCAGTGCCGCGCGCAGGCCAAGAGGGATCGGTGCCTTGCGCCGGCCGTCGATCTCGACACACACGTAGGTGATCGCCACGCGAGCGCACAGGGTTCGGCTCTGGCCGGATTCGCTGACCCGCTCGATGTCATAGCGGAGGCGGAACGACGTCGTCCCCACGTGGTCCACCTGAACCGCCACCTCCGCCCGCTGAAACGCCTCCAGGCTGTCGAGATACTCGAGCTCGGCCTTGCGCAGGACGGCGTCGTACCCCTGTGCGCGCAACGCCCTGTATCCGTGGCCGATCGACTCCATGAAGGCACTCATAGCCTCGTCGCACCAGCCGAGGTACCACATGTTGAAAACCACACCGAGCGAGTCGACCTCGAAGAAGCGAACGTCAAGCGGATACCGGAACGCTTTCACCCGACCGGACACCTCCGCGGCGCCGTTTGGGGCGCTCTGGTGCCCGACGGCGGTGCCGACGCGGTGTCCGGCCGGGAAGGGAGGCGTATAGCGGTCATGTCAGCGGTTCCAGAACGGCGATGCACTCCACATGATGAGTCATCGGGAAGGCGTCAAATGCTCGCAGGGACCGTATGCCGTAGCCCGCGTTCCGGGCATAGGCAACGTCACGCGCCAGCGCAGCGGGGTCGCACGCGACGTAGGCGATGGCCCGGGGGCCCAGGGCCGCGATCTCCTTGATGACCGACTTGCCGGCGCCGGTGCGAGGAGGGTCAAGAACGACCAAGTCAGCATGGATCCCCTGTCGTACCAGTGGTTTCAAGACACGGTCGACCTTGCCACGACGTAGCTCGATCTCCGGGTGCGCCCGCAGGTTGGCTTTGGCGTCCCCGAAGGTGCGCGCGTCCGACTCGACGGCCAGGACGGCTCCGGTGGTCCCGACAGCGTCGGCGAGTGCCAGCGCGAAGAGCCCGGCGCCCGCGTAGAGGTCCGCGGCGTGCTCCCCCGGCTGTGGGGCCAGTTCACGCAGGACATGAGCAACGAAGGTCGCCGCAGCGCCCGGGTGGACCTGCCAGAAACCCCGGGCAGAGAGCCGGAACTCGCCCGCCCAGTCCCCGGTGTCGACCAGCTCGCTGACGTATTGGACGGTCGAGCTCCTCTGCGGCAATGGCAGCGCCAGGGCCTGTGGCTCACCACTCGCGTCCACGACGTCCACGGTCGTGGCACCCGGCCAGCGACGATCGAGCACCTTGGTCCCGATGACCCGTTCGGTTGAGATCAGGCAGTCGTCGAGCGGGACGATCTCGTGACTGTGATGGCGCCGCAGCCCTGCTGCGCCTGAGGCATCGACGGCGAACTCGGTCCGCGTCCTCCACCGGATGCCCTCCTGGTCGCCAGGAAGTGCCTCGACCGCCACGTCGACCTCGAGACCGGCCAGGCGTTGGAACTGCTCGGCCACCACTGCTGCCTTCAGCTCACGCTGATACGTGAGCTCGCAGTGTTGCCAGTCGCATCCGCCACATCCGCCGGGACCCGCGAACCTGCAACGAGGTACAACACGGTGCGGGGAGGCCTGAACCACCTCGACCGCGTCGCCGAGCAGGAACCGGTCGCCAGCCGTGCCATCCGTGATCTGTACGCGCACTCTCTCGCCGGGAAGTGCATGTCGCACGAAGACCACGCGGCCGTCATACCGGGTCACGCAGTGGCCACCGTGGGCGACCTTGCCGATCTGCGCCTCGAACTCCGTGCCCACCAACGACGCACCCGAGCCGGCACCCGGGTCCTGGCGCTTGATGATCCTGCCTGATGTTGACACGCCGAACACTCTAGGTGGCGACCAGGCGGCGGCGGGCAATCAGCGCTCTGCCGAGTTCCGCGCGCAGGCGTGCCTCTGCTCGGTGTAGCGTCGCTGCGTGCACTTCGTCATCATGGGTTGTGGCCGGGTCGGTTCGACCCTGGCGATCAGTCTGGAGAATCAGGGCCACGACGTGGCCGTCATCGACAGCAACGGCGCGGCCTTTCGTCGACTGGGAAGCACCTTCGAGGGCAGGAGGGTCACCGGCCTCGGGTTCGACAGGGACACCCTGCGTGCGGCTGGCATCGAGGACGCCTATGCGTTCGCTGCCGTGAGCAACGGAGACAACTCCAACATCCTGGCTGCCCGGGTTGCCCGTGAGACGTACTCCGTCGAGCACGTGGTGGCGCGGATCTACGACCCCGGCCGGGCGGAGATCTACCAACGCCTCGGTATCCCCACGGTGGGCACGGTGCGCTGGACCGCGGACCAGATGCTGCGCCGCCTACTGCCCCAGGGCTCTGTCCCTGAGCACACCGACCCCAGCGGCCATGTGGTCATCGCCGACGTCCCGCTCAACCCTGCCTGGATCGGCCGACGGATCAGCGAGATCGAGTCGACCTCAGGTGCCCGGGTGGCCTATGTGACCCGACTCGGGGAGGGCATGCTGCCGGATGCGGAGACGGTCTTCCAGGACGGAGACCTGGTGCACGTCATCACCACCTCAGATGCGCTGAGGATCGTCGAGCAGACCCTGGACCAGACACCGCCGGTCCACTGACCGCCAGCCCCCAACGACCGCCCCGAAAGACCATCGCACGAAAGGACAGACTCCCCGATGCGAGTTGTCATTGCCGGAGCAGGCAGTGTGGGTCGATCGATCGCCCGCGAGCTGTTGCACAACGGTCACCAGGTGCTGTTGATCGACAAGGACGCGCACGACGTCGAGGCTGGCCTCGTCCCCAACGCCTCATGGCTCCTGGCCGACGCCTGCGAGATCAGCTCCCTGCACGAGGCGAACCTGGCTGAGTGCGACGTCGTCGTGGCCGCGACCGGGGACGACAAGGCCAACCTCGTCGTGTCGCTGTTGGCCAAGACCGAGTTCGGCGTGCCCCGCACCGTTGCCCGCGTGAACAACCCCAAGAACGAGTGGATGTTCGACGAGGCCTGGGGCGTGGATGTGGCCGTGTCGACGCCGCGGCTGATGACGGCACTGGTCGAGGAAGCAGTCAGCGTCGGCGATCTGGTGCGGATCTTCACCTTTGGACAGGGCAGCTCCACCATGGCCGAGCTCACGCTTCCGGTCGACAGTCCTTATGCCGGCAAACGCGTCGGGGATGTTCCCTGGCCCGCCGACTGCGTCCTCGTGGGGATCATCCGCGAGGACCACCCGATCGCGCCGAGCCGCGATGACTCGCTCGAGGCTCACGACGAGCTGCTGTTTCTGGCCACGCCGGAGATCGAGGATGCCCTCGAGGCGTTGCTCAGCCCAGGACCGAGGGTGCCCCGCGGCGACGAGTGACCGGGGCCGGGCCGGACGTATGCCGACCCGCGCGCCGCTCGAGTGCGGGGTCAGGGTGGCGGTTCGGACGCCGTGAGCGGCGTATTCCCCCGCACGAGCAGCATTCCCATGACTGCCAGCGCGCACAGGTAGGCCGGCCATCCCAGGACGATCTTGGTGACGCCAAGCAGCTCGACCTGCCCCGCGAGATACAGGGGGAACATGACGACGACTCGAACGGCATAGAGGGCGACGAGCACCATCGTGAGGCGCTGACAGACCCGGACGAGCCCGCTGTCGCGTCGCCATGCCGCGGGGTCCTGGGCCATCCGCGGGTCGCCGGCCGCGACGATGAAGCCGACGAGCGGCCAGCGCACGAGGACCGACAGCAGTGAGCCGGCACCCCACGCGGCGCTGGTCAGGATGCCCGGCAGGAATGCCGCCTCGGCCCGTCCGCTGCGCAACGCGAAGAACGCCGCGACGGCGGTGGCGAAAACGGCCGACAGGACATAGCGCGGCGTCTGACGCATAGCCAGGCGAACGACCAGCAGGATCGCCACGACGGCCGCCGAGGCGATCACCGCGCTCCTGACGTCGTGTCGCCAGACCCAGGCCCCCACGAATGCGACCGTCGGCAGTGCGGTCTCGAAGGAACCCCGGGCGCCACCCAGAGCCGACGAAAGTCGTTCGCGGATCAGGGACTCGACCGTATGCGCAGTGGCTCCGGCAGGCGATCCGGTCATGGTGTCGTCACTAGTGGCCACGGGTCGGCTTGATCTCGTAGGCCGGGTTGAAGATCGTGGGTATGCCGTGTTTGAAGGTCACGAGCCCGTGCGCGGTCAGATAGGTTCCCGGGACGATCCCGCCGATGCGCCGACGGCCGAGCCAGATCAGGTTCAAGGTCTTGCTGCCGTCGTACAGCTCCACCACGAGCGCAGGGACATTGACCCGGGGCCGGAGGGTCACGCTGCGGACGGCGCCACAGGCGCTTGCGTGGGAGCGGTCCGTAAGCTCGGCGATCGGGGTGGCGCCCTGGCGCCACGTATCCTGCTTCAGCTCGCGATCCTCGAGCTCGGACGCGGTGCTTGCCAGGCGCGAGGCAAGACGGGAGAGCAGCTTGGGTTTGGCGCTTTCGACCAGGCGCTGATCAGTTGTCATGACTGGCTGACCACCTAATGGATCTCTGTGATCTCTGGACCACGCTCGAACGGGTTCAGGTCGGCCAGCGACGGCGCGCCCTGCGCGGGCTCCCCGTCCGCGTCGTCCTGGGCAACCGGGCTCGCCTGGTCGGGAAGCTTGAGCGTCAGCAGCTCGCGAGGTGCCATGGCCTCGTCCCCACGGACCACGACGGTCGCCCTGACCACGTCCAGCAGGGCCGAGGCGGCGTCTTCGTCGATGGCAGCCCGGCCGCTGAGTACGGCGCGCAGAAACCAGCGCGGCCCGTCGACACCGACGAATCGTGCAGGGGAGAACACTGTGCGGCCAT
>DASVHT010000371.1:0-4004 GCA_036382455.1 Dermatophilaceae bacterium | reverse complement strand
CACACCAGGCGGATGGTCGTGGTCTTGCCGGCGCCGTTGGGGCCGAGCAGACCGTAGGTCTCTCCCGGTGCCACCCGGAAGGTGACATCGTCGACCGCGACGCGGCTGCCGAAGCGCCGGGTGAGATGAGCCGCCTCCAGCATCGCGATGCCCCGCTCCGGCATCGCGATGCTCCGATCCGGCAACGCGGTGCCCCACTCCGGCATCGCGGTGCTCGGCTCGAGGTGACTGATGGGATCCTCCTCCTCGTGTCCGGATGCCAGCCTCCAACGCGCCCATCGCGCGCGGTAGGGACCAAGGTCCCGTCAGGGTCGGCGGTTCAGGCATCAGGGGCCGTCTTCCGGCCAAGTGCGGCAGAGGTACCCGGCGGCTCGCCATACCGGGGCCGTCTTCCGGCCAAGTGCGGCAGATGTACCCGGCGGCTCGCCATACCGGGTGGCCCACACCGGCGTGTGCGTTGGCTGTCGGTGGCACGTCGTAGCCTGCAGCCAACATTCGGATGGTGCTGGCAACGAGGAGGTGAGCTTTGTGAATCGGATTGAGGGACAGCTGGTTCTGAGCCCCACGGACCTCACGAAGCACCTCGCCTGCGCGCACGTCACCACGCTCGACCTGGCGGCGCTCGATGACCCGGGCAGTGGCGGCGCGAAGATCGCTGACGACGCCCTCAACCTGGTGTTCAGCAAGGGCATGGACCATGAGCGGGCCTATCTCCTGCGCCTGCGCGAGGCGGGGCTGGAGGTCACCGAGATCCCTACGCGGTTCGACGTGACCGGCCGCATCGAGGCGGAGCAGCAGACCCTCGCCGCGATGCGCACAGGGGTGGACGTGATCTACCAGGCGACCTTCTACGACGGGAGTTGGGGCGGCCAGGCCGATTTCCTGCTGCGCACCGATCGACCCAGCGACCTCGGCGAATGGTCCTACGACATCGCCGACACCAAGCTTGCCCGTCGGCTCAAGGTGCCCGCGCTGCTCCAGATGGCCACGTATGCCGAGCGGCTGGCTCTGCTCCAAGGGGTTCATCCCGAGTTCCTCAGCGTCGTCACCGGCGACGGCGTCGAGCGCCCCTGGCGCCTGGCCGATGTGGCGTCGTACGCCCGCAGAGCTCGAAGCCGACTGCGCCTGGCCGTCGAAGCTCGACCCGCCACCCGACCGGTGCCTGTGGCTCACTGTTCCCAGTGCCGATGGTCGACTCGTTGCGGTGACCTCTGGGAGGCGGCCGACGACCTCTCGTTGGTCGCCGGGATGCGCAAGGACCAGCGGCAAACCCTTGTGGATGCAGGGATCGCGACCGTCGCTGATCTCGGCAAGGCCGATCCTGCCGCCCTCCCGCGCAGCATCGGTAGGCCCTCCCGGGAGCGGCTCACCCAGCAGGCCCGCCTCCAGGTGGCCGAACGCACGACGGGCGTGCCGGCATACGAGATGCTGTTTCCTGAGATGGGCAAAGGTCTGCTGGGTCTGCCCATGCCCAGCCCGGGCGATGTCTATCTCGACTTCGAGGGCGACCCCTTCGCGCAGGACGGGGCCGGGCGCGAGTACCTCGCGGGTCTTTGGGATCGCCAGGGGATCTTCACATCGTGGTGGGCGCACAGCTTCGAGGAGGAGCAGGTGCTCACCGAGCAGCTCATCGATGACCTCATCGGCAGGCTCGAGGCCGACCCTGACATGCACGTCTACCACTACGCGGCATACGAGCAGACGGCGCTCAAGCGCCTGACAGGTCGGCATGGGACGCGCGAGACCGCGCTCGACACCCTCCTGCGCGGTGAGCGGTTCGTCGACCTGTATGGCGTGGTCCGGCGCGGGATCCGGATCAGCAAGGGGTCCTACTCCATCAAGAAGCTCGAGGACTTCTACTGGGGGCGGACGCGCTCGGCGGGCTCGGACGCCGAGGTCGCCGACGCCATGACCAGTGTTGTTGAGTACGAACGGTTCCTCGTCGATGGGGACACCGCGATCCTGGACGCGATCGAGGCCTACAACCGTGATGATGTGCGTTCGACCCACGACCTCCACGCGTGGCTGGAGCTGAGGCGGGACGAGCTCGATGCCAGATACGGTGTGCAGGCTCGCCCAGATGTGAAGGACGGTCAGGCCAGTGACGAGGCATCCGCGGCCGAGCAGGCCGAGGCAGACCTGGCCGAACGGCTGCACGAGGCGGGGCAGCCACTCCTGGCGGGGCTGGTCGGATGGCACCGGCGCGAGGACCGTCCCAAGTGGTGGGAGTTCTTCCGGGTGGAGGATCTCGACGACGAGATGCTGGTCGAGGACGGTTCGACGATCGGTGGGCTGTCCACCCCCGTGCAGGTGGGCGAGGTCAAGGCCTCCTTGCTGTGGCGCTATGACTTCGAGCCCCAGGACTGCAAGCTGGCTGTTGGCAACCAGGCCATCGACGTCGACGAGCCGCACGCGGCGTTGGGCAAGGTGATCGAGCTCGACCCCGTCACCGGCTACATCGTGCTGCGGAGATCCAAGAGGCTTGCGCCGGCGCAGCCACGTGGGTTCGGACCCGACGGTCCGCTCAACGTCAAGGTGCTGCAGGCGTCGATCGCCCGGGTCAGCGCACAGGTCCTGGCGGGTGAATCGCCTTTGGGCAGAGCGCTCCTGGATCGTCGGGTGCCGCCGCATCTGGTGCCGCTCCAGCTCGGGGCCAATGCCGGGGAGACTCCGGCCGAGATGGTGGTCCGTGTGGGGCGGGCCCTGTCCGGGCAGGTCCTGGCTGTCCAGGGCCCTCCCGGTTCAGGCAAGACGACCACGGGTGCGGCGCTGATCCGAGCCTTGCTCGACGACGGGCTCAAGGTCGGGGTTACTGCTCTGTCCCACAAGGTCATCAACAACCTGCTCGTCAAGGTGAACCGTCCGGCGCTGCAGAAGTGGGACGAGATGGAGGACGCCGGTTCTGACCAGATCACCGTCGTGGGCACAAACGACGTCGTCGTCGGGGCCCTGTCCACCGGCACCGCGAACCTCGTTGGTGGGACCGCTTGGCTCTGGGCCCGTGAGGACATGCAGGGTCTGGTTGACGTGCTGGTGATCGACGAGGCCGGGCAGTTCTCGTTGGCCAACGCCGTTGCCGTCTGCTCCGCAGCCCGCTCCATGGTCCTGTTCGGCGACCCTCGGCAGCTCACCCAGCCGACGCAGGCCGTTCATCCCGACGGTGCGGGCATCTCCGCTCTCGACCACCTGCTGGACGGCCACGACACGATCCCCGCCGATCACGGCGTCTTTCTCGACAAGACCTATCGGATGCATCCCGAGATCACCCAGTTCGTTTCTCGGACCTCCTACGACGACCGGCTGGCTTCAGTCAAAGGTCTTGAAGTACAACGGATCTCGGCCTCGGGGCTGTTGTCAGGATCAGGGCTTCGGTGGCAGCCCGTCACCCATGAGGCCAACGGCTCGTCCAGTGACGAGGAGGTCGCGGTGGTCGCCGGGCTCGTTGACGATCTGTGCCGAGGCACGTGGTGCGATGTGCGTGGAGTCGAGCATCCTCTGACACTGGACGACGTGCTGGTGGTGGCGCCGTACAACCGGCACGTCGCGCGGCTCCTGGACAGGCTGCCCGCCGGGGCGAGAGTGGGCACGGTGGACAAGTTCCAGGGGCAGCAGGCGCCGGTGGTCATCTACTCCATGGCCAGCTCCAGCGCCGCCGACGCGCCCCGGGGCGTCGACTTCCTCTATGACCTGCACCGGCTCAATGTCGCCGTATCGCGGGCCAAGGCGTTGACGGTCATCGTGGCCAGCCCAGATCTGCTCGACGCCGAGGTGCACACCCCTGAGCAGCTTCGTGCCGTCAATGCTCTGTGCCGCTACGTCGAGGAAGCCACTGATAACACAGTCACGACTGTTGTCGGGAACTAGGGCGTCATCTGTCCAGTCAGCAGGACATCACCAGGGTCGGGACCTGCTGAGGTTCGGGGCATGAGTCCAAGGAGCCGTGGGATATTGGCTGCACGAATCTCTCTGGCGCGCCGCGCATGGGCGATGGCGCCAGCACGTGC
>DASVHT010000370.1:0-5207 GCA_036382455.1 Dermatophilaceae bacterium | reverse complement strand
GTCAACGGGGTCTCCTGGACCCCGACGCGGCACCCGGCCAGAGCCCCTTCGACCACCACATCTACGTGATCGCCTCCGACGGCGACATCATGGAGGGCGTCTCGCACGAGGCCAGCGCCCTTGCGGCTCATCAGGAGCTGGGCAACCTGACGCTGATCTATGACGAGAACCACATCTCCATCGAGGACGACACGACCATCTCGTTCTCCGAGGACGTGGGCAAGCGCTACGAGGCCTACGGCTGGCACGTCGTCACTGTCGACTGGCGCAGCAGCTGGAGCCACGGGGGCGCCAACGCCTACGTCGAGGACGTCGACGCCCTGCTCGCTGCCATCGAAAGCGGCAAGGATCACGGCCACAAGCCGACGCTGGTGGTCCTCAAGACGGTCATCGCCTGGCCCACCCCCACCAAGGCGAACACGGGGGCGTCCCACGGGTCCGCTCTGGGGGAGCAGGAGATCGCGGCCACCAAGACGCTGCTCGGCTTCGACCCGGCGCAGACCTTCCAGGTCGCGGACGACGTTCTGGCCCGCGCCCGTGAGGTGATGGCGCGCGGCCGAACCGCCCACGCCGAGTGGGACAAGGGGTACGCCGACTGGCGGGCTTCGCATGCTGACCGCGCATCCTTGCTCGACCGCCTGGTCAAGAGGGAGCTTCCGCAGGGCTTCGCCGCTGCCTTCCCGACGTTCCCGCCAGACCCCAAGGGCATGGCGACCCGGGCCGCCTCCGGGAAGGTGCTGGGAGCCCTGGCCGAGGTCATGCCCGAGCTCTGGGGCGGTTCTGCTGACCTGGCCGAGTCCAACAACACAACGATGGAAGGCGCGACCAGCTTCATCCCCGCAGGCAAGCAGACCGACCACTGGAAGGGCGGACCCTACGGCCGCACCCTCCATTTCGGCATCCGCGAGTTCGGCATGGGATGCATCCTCAACGGCATCACCCTCGAAGGCCTCACCCGCGCCTACGGGGGCACGTTCCTGGTGTTCTCGGACTACATGCGCCCCTCGGTTCGACTGGCCGCAATCCAGAAGCTCCCGGTGACGTTCGTCTGGACCCACGACTCCATCGGTCTGGGTGAGGACGGTCCGACCCATCAGCCGATCGAGCACCTGGCCGCGCTGCGCGCCATACCCGGTCTGGACGTCGTCCGTCCCGGTGACGCCAACGAGACCGCAGTGGCCTGGCGCACCATCCTGGAACACACCGACCGCCCGGCAGGTCTGGCCCTGTCGCGGCAGGCCATGCCGACCCTGGACCGCGGGACGTTCGCGTCGGCCGAGGGCACGGCCAAAGGCGCCTATGTGTTGGCCGATGGCTCGGCGCGCACTGCTCCGGAGGTGATCCTGATCGCGACGGGATCAGAGCTGAGCATCGCCGTCGCAGCACGCGAGACCCTTGAGTCCCAGGGGGTTTCGACCCGGATCGTGTCGATGCCGTGCCGCGAGTGGTTCGAGGATCAGGACCAGAGCTATCGCAACGAGGTCCTCCCTCCGAAGGTCAGGGCCCGCGTGAGCGTCGAGGCCGGCGTCCCGATGGGCTGGCGCGACGTCGTCGGGGACGCCGGGCGCATCGTCAGCATCGACCACTACGGCGCGTCGGCCGACGCGGCGACACTGTTCCGCGAGTTCGGTTTCACCCCTGCCGCCGTCGTGGCCGCAGCGCACGAGTCCATCCAGGCTGCCGGAGGGCAATGACATGATCGACGACGAGACGCCTGACCACCTCAAAGAGCTGTCAGCACAGGGTGTGTCCATCTGGCTCGACGACCTGAACCGCTCGTTGATCACCAACGGCGGCCTGCAGAAGCTCATCGAGACCAGCAGCGTCGTCGGTGTGACCACCAACCCCTCGATCTTCGCGGCGGCTCTCTCCCAGGGCGATGCCTACGGCGACCAGATCAAGGGTCTTGCCGCTGAGGGCAGGCCCGCCGACGAAGCAGCTTTCGCGCTCATCACCCAGGACGTCCGCAACGCCTGCGACATCATGCTTCCGGTCTACGAGGCTACGGGTGGTCAGGACGGCCGCGTGTCCATCGAGGTGGATCCCCGTCTCGCCCACGACACCGCCAGGACCGTCGCGCAGGCTCTGGAGCTGTATGCCGCGGTCGGTCGTCCCAACGCGTACATCAAGATCCCTGCCACAGTCGAGGGGCTGCCGGCAATCTCGCAGACCCTCACCGAGGGCATCAGCGTCAACGTGACCCTCATCTTCTCCCTCGACCGCTACCGCGGTGTCATGAACGCCTTCCTGACCGGGCTCGAGCAGGCTCGCGAAGGGGGCAGGGACCTCTCGAAGATCCATTCGGTCGCCTCCTTCTTCGTCAGCCGGGTCGACACCGAGGTTGACAAGCGCCTGGATGCCATCGGCACCGTCGAGGCCGCGGCGCTGAGGGGCAAGGCCGGCGTGGCCAACGCCCGACTGGCCTATCACGCCTTCGAGGAGGTCTTCTCGACCCCGCGTTGGGCCAACCTCGAGGCGGAGGGCGCGCACAAGCAGCGCCCGCTGTGGGCCTCCACGGGGGTCAAGGACCCGTCATACAAGGACACGATGTACGTCGTGGACCTCGTCGCACCCAACACCGTCAACACCATGCCCACCAAGACGATGCTGGCCGTTGCCGACCACGGCGAGATCGCCGGCGACCAGATCACCGGACACTATGACGAAGCCCGGAACGTGCTGGACGCCCTGGAGCGTCTCGGTATCCCGTACGCCGACGTCACCGCTCTGCTGGAGCGCGAAGGTGTCGAGAAGTTCGACGCCTCCTGGGCCCAGCTGTTGTCCGGTGTGCAGACCGAGCTCACCAAGGCGGCCCAGTGACCCACGTGGCTCTGGGCGTCCTCGCCTCCGGGCCGGCCGCCGACGCCGTAGCCCGGCACGTCCCGCAACTGGTCACTGACCGTTTCGCAAGCCGGCTCTTTGCCAAGGACCCCACGCTCTGGGGACCCGAAGCCGAGTCCGAGTCCGCCATCCGCCTGTCCTGGGTCACCCTCGGACGGTCCTCACGACCGCTCGTCGGAGAGGTGGCCGCCCTGCGCGACCATCTGGCCGAACAAGGCGCAGACCACGTCGTCCTGTGCGGCATGGGCGGATCCTCGCTGGCGCCCGAGGTCATATGCGCGACGGCCGGAGTCGAGCTCACCGTGCTGGACTCCACCTACCCTGACCAGGTCCGCACCGCCCTGGGCGACCGCCTCGAGCGCGCCGTCGTGGTGGTCTCGAGCAAGTCCGGTTCCACCGTCGAGACCGACTCCCAGCGCCGCGCCTTCGAAGACGCGTTCCACCGCGCGGGTATCGACCCGACCCAGCGCATCGTCATCGTCACGGATCCCGGCAGCCCTCTGGACAAAGACGCACGCGCCGCCGGATACCGCGTCGTGAATGCCGACCCGCTCGTCGGCGGACGCTATTCGGCTCTGACCGCATTCGGCCTGGTCCCCAGCGGCCTGGCCGGCGTCGACCTCGAGCAGCTGCTGGACGAGGCCGAGTCGGTCGCCGACCTCCTGGCCGATGATGACGAGGCGAACCCCGCCCTTCGCCTGGGCGCGGTCCTGGCCGGCACCGAACCTCTGCGCGACAAGCTCGTCCTGGTCGATGACGGCTCCGGGATCACCGGGTTCGCCGACTGGGCGGAGCAGCTGATCGCCGAGAGCACGGGCAAGAACGGCACCGGGGTGCTTCCCGTCGTGGTGGAGAACGACCCTGACGACCCAGACCCAGAGGTGCGCTCGCCGGCCGCCGACGTCACGGTGGCGCGGTTGGTCGCAGATGTCGCCGGGGATGACGTTGACAGCTCCGACGCCGACGATGCCGGTATGCCGGACCCGACCACCGCGGACCCCACCCTCGCCGAGGTCCAGGTCAGCGGTTCACTCGGTGCCCAGCTGCTGATGTGGGAGGTGGCCACCGCGGCCGCCGGCCGGATCCTGGGCATCAACCCCTTTGACCAGCCCGATGTCGAAAGCGCCAAGAAGGCCGCCCGCAGCCTGCTCGACGCCACGGACGCAATGCCCGACCCGGCCGCATTCACCGATGGCGCCATCGAGGTGCGCGCTCTCGGAGGCGATTGGCTGGGCGGCGCCACCAACGTTGTCAGCGCTCTGGACGCTCTGTTCTCGGCGCTGGACCGGGGGCACGGTTACGTCGCGATCATGGCCTATCTCGACCGGCTCGCCGACGCACCGCTGGCACGGTCCCGTCGGGCCATCGCCAGCCGCACCGGACGCCCCACCACCTTCGGCTGGGGGCCTCGGTTCCTCCACTCGACCGGGCAGTACCACAAGGGCGGTCCGGCGACAGGTGTCTATCTGCAGATCACCACAGCACCGCACGAGGACCTGGCCATCCCAGGCCGGGAGTTCACCTTCGGCGACTTCATCACGGCTCAGGCCGGCGGCGACGCACAGGTCCTGGCCGACCACGGCCGCCCCGTCCTGCGGTTGCACCTGACCGACCACGACGCCGGTCTGGCTCAGCTGGCGCACTCACTTGGACTCACGGCTCAGGGAGAAGGATCCTGATGAGCCCCGCCAAGGTCGCGAAGGGGCAGAACCCCCTGCGCGACCCTCGTGACAAGCGTCTTCCGCGTATCGCCGGTCCCTGCGGTCTCACGCTGTTCGGTGTCACCGGAGACCTGGCGCGCAAGAAGGTGCTGCCGGCCATCTACGACCTCGCCAACCGCGGCCTGCTGCCCCCCGGCTTCAGTCTGGTCGGGTTCGCGCGCCGTGACTGGGTCGACAAGGACTTCGTCAAGATCGTCCACGAATCCGTCCGCGCCCATGCCCGCACGCCGTTCCGCGAGGACGTGTGGCGAAACCTGGCAGAGGGATTCCGTTTCGTACCAGGCGCGTTCGATGACCCAACCTCATTCGACCTGTTGCGTGGGACCTTGCAGAACCTCGACCTTGAGCGCGGGACCGGAGGTAACCACGCCTTCTATCTCTCGATCCCGCCCGCTTTCTTCTCCACCGTGTGCGAGCAGCTCGACCGCAGTGGTCTGAGTCACGAAAGCGAGAGCGGTTGGCGGCGAGTCGTTATTGAGAAGCCGTTCGGACACGACCTCAAGAGCGCCCGTGAGCTCAACTCGATCGTCCAGGCCGTCTTCCCTCCTGACTCGGTCTTCCGGATCGACCACTACCTCGGCAAGGAGACAGTCCAGAACCTCCTCACCCTTCGCTTCGCGAACGAGCTGTTCGAGCCGGTCTGGA
>DASVHT010000369.1:0-3189 GCA_036382455.1 Dermatophilaceae bacterium | reverse complement strand
CCTGCAGACCGCCTTGCCCGCCGCGGTCGGACTGTTCGCCGACCTGGACAGCCCGATCAGCCTGCGCTTCCGGCACCGGTTCGACACCCAAGACAAGCTGGACTGGCTCTCGCCCAAGCGGCTGGCGGCCTGGCTGGCCTCAGCCGCGTAGCCGGACGGTAAATGCCGCAATGCCATCCCGAGCTTGCTGTCCTTGATCCGCTCTTCCACCCAGGCCCGGTCCCGGAACCAGGCCTCGATCGGCACCGCCGGACCGCTGAGGTTGGTCACGATCGGGCTGTAGGCGTAGGCGTGGTCGAGCTGCCCGCCCAGGGCCAGGGCCAGCTGGGCGGGGTCGAAGGTGCGCCGCCGCCGGGCCCGACGGTCGGTGGAGATGGCGGCGGCCTTGACCTTCATCCGGCGCACGATCATCCGGGTGCCGACCGGCCAGCCGGCGGGGGCGTAGTCGACCGCGGCGACCTGCGCGCCGGGCATCCCGGTCGCCTGGCGCCACGCGGTTTTCGGGATGGACCGGATCGCCCCTGAAGTGCCCACCGTGACGGCTTGATCCGGCCCCCACCCCCGGCGAGGTGGAAGTTGTTCTGTCAAGCTGTCGGGGCGCGCGAGTACGCGGGAGCGAACGGTGTTGCGGCGGCGGAGGTAGCGTCGGCCAGGAACCCGGCGTCGCCGCGCCTCGGCCAGTCCCGCGTAAGGCGGTCCGACCCTCTTCACTGCTGCCCTTCGCGTGCCCTTCGCGCCGGCAGGCGGCCAGTGCGACGAGGTTGGAGGGTGGATGACCGACTGAAGGCGCGAGGTAAGCTCCACGTCAGGTTGATCAACAGTTGGCTGCGCCGGGCTGTGGTATTGAGCGGGGCTATTACTCCCGGCCCCCGTTTCCAGGCGACGTGCCGCGGCCAGCTTGGAGCTTTCGCCGGACATCTGTGTCGGTGATCTGACCGCGAATGACGACATTGAAGTGCTGAAAACTCAGCCCAATCGCCCAGCCGACAAGCGGATAAGCGGGCCAGAAGAACCCCCGTCCCTGCGCCAGCCAAATGATCAAAAAGGCCGTATTGATAACCACGTAGGCAAGGAGATGACTCGCGAAATCGCGCCAGCGTTGGATCTGGGTCGCCGTAGTCAGAAACGTGTCATAGTTTGGATTCGACGGCGTCGGCATGCTGGGGCCTCGGGTTCCGACGGATTATGGAGCTGCTTGCGTCTTCCGTGACAGTCCCTTGCGCGAAACGGACATCGGAAATGCGGGGACTCCTGCTCCGCGCTCATCTGAATGGCGCGAACCCTCATCGCTGGTCTGACTCGGACAGCCGCAAAATATCCTGCCGCTCCGGCGCCTGAGAGCCGGGGGTCGGTCTGGAAGCCTCCGGGTCGGCAAGATACTGGTGGATGAGCTGGACCGCCATCGCGCCGTCGCCCACGGCGGACGCAACGCGTTTGATCGACCCGTGCCGAACGTCCCTAGCCACAAACACGCCGGGTTGGCTTGACTTCGAGCAGGTACGGATCACGTCTGCGATCCTGGACCAGGCCGGACTCACCCTGGACGACCTGCGCCAGCAGCTGTAGGAGGACGAGCGGGATGCGGACCTACACCGTCGTGCTCGACCCCGACCCGGACGAGGGCGGCTAGACCGTCACCGTGCCGGCCCTGCCCGGCTGCGTCACCCAGGGCGAGACGGCGGAGCAGTGCCGGGAGCGAGCCGTCGAGGCAATAGCCGTGCACCTGGAGGGCCTACGCCAGGCCGGCCAGCCCATCCCGGATGAGCGGGACCACCCCCAGCTGCTCACGGTGAGCGTCGCCAGCTGACGAGGAGGGCAGACCAATCCCCGGCGCCGTCCTGATGGAGCGGAGCGGACCGACGAATGGGCCGGGCCCCCCGGCATCGGCAGGGCGGATCGAACCAGCCATACGGCACAGGCGGTCGGCTTAGCGACGTGCGGTTCTGCGGTTGTCACTCAAGGACCAAGATCGACTCTAGTCGAGAACACTCCGGACAATTGCCCTCAACTTTCTCGCGCGCCTGGCCGACTCCTTATGTGGGCAACTGCCCCACCGAGGTCGTTCGGGTGACGAAGGCACACCCGCCGCGAGGCGGGCTCGCAAAGCCACAGGACTGCGCCTCACCATTGGCGCGTAGTTGGCTGGGCTGCTGACCGACCACCTTGGACCTCCTAGTGCCGAAGGTCCACAAGATGATCGAGCACGTCCCATGGTTCTGCCTGCTCCTATTGCCGCCGGCCGCGATGTTCAAATACCCGCACTTCTGGCGGTACCTGGAAATCCGCCAACGCACCCGCCTCGCCGCGCGGCTGGCACGGCCAGGACTCTCGGCGAGAGAGGTGACGGCGCTCCTGGCGTCGAACACGGTAGACAGCGCGAAGCCTGTGGCTGATCAGCCTCGGACGCGAGCACGGACTGCCGTCAGCGCTGCCCTCGACGTCGCCGACGTGGCCGCTAACAAGCGCACTGGCAAAGGAGAGCGGCTAGGCGGGGGGGCCCCGATTCCCGGCGCGGTCACCGTCACCGTTCCTGGCTCGACCACCCAGGTCGTGTACGTCGAGGGCAACCGGCCACTCGCGGTCGCCGCGCTTGACCTGACCGTCACCGGCCCCACCGGCGCGGCCGTGGGCCGGCGCACGCATTGCCCACCGACCGGGAGCTGGCCGCCGCGGCCGAGGCCGGCGCGGTCGAGCGCCAGCCGACGGAGCCAGCGCCCTTGTAGCTCAGGCCCGCCGCCGCGCTACCCGCCGCCGCCGGCTGGACGCGGGAGGCGCCCCCGGTTGCAGCTGCCCTCACCCGTGCGATCAGCGCCCCTGCCAGCCGCTCCCGGGCCGCCTTCTCCGTCGCCTGTCGTGCCCCCGAACCTCCGCCACCTGCCGTCACCCTTCCACCCGTCGTCCCGACACCGGCGCGCAGTCTGGCCCGTCCTTCCCCTTGGTGCTCCTCACCGCGCCGGAAGGCGCGGTCGCACTCCCAGGCCGACGCCGTCCGTCGATGTACCTGTACCTTAGGGATCATACCGGCCAACTGCAGGAAGCGGCCAGCGTGCGACGAGACTCACCTAAAGCGCTCGCGAAGTGGGGCGCGTGCCTCACGGGAGAACTGCTCGCGAAACCTGGGTCCTGCTTCGGGCGCTGCGGTGTGCTTGGGGGATGGGTCAACGGTTGTCGATGGCGACACGTCATGAG
>DASVHT010000368.1:0-7336 GCA_036382455.1 Dermatophilaceae bacterium | reverse complement strand
CTGGGCGGTGCAGATGTTGGAGGTGGCCTTCTCTCGGCGAATGTGCTGCTCGCGGGTCTGCAGTGCCAGACGGTATGCCGGGTGGCCATCCTCGTCGAGGCTCACACCCACGAGTCGGCCCGGCATCGTCCGCTCGAGCCCTGCTCGAACGGACATGAACCCAGCGTGCGGACCACCGAAGCCCATGGGCACCCCGAAACGCTGGCTGCTCCCCACGGCGACGTCAGCGCCCCACTCCCCCGGCGGCGTGACCAGGGTCAGGGCAAGCAGGTCGGCTGCGACAGTGATCAGCGCGCCCAGATCGTGGGCCGCTTCGGCCAGGGCCGACCAGTCGCGCAGCGCGCCGTCGGCGCCGGGGTACTGGACGATGACCCCGAAGACGGCCTTGCCGCCGGCCGCCGCGGTCAGGGCCTCGGGGGTAGTGACGGTGCTGAGGTCGGTGACAACGACGTCGACGCCACGAGGGTTGGCCCGGGTGCGGATGACGGCGATCGACTGAGGAAACATCTGCTCGTCCACGACCAGGACCGCACCGGCGTCGGCCTTGCTGGCTCGACGCATCAACGCCATCGCCTCGGCGGCAGCAGTGCTCTCATCCAGCAGTGAAGCACCAGCGATCGGCAGACCGGTGAGGTCGATGACGAGCGTCTGGAAGGTGATCAGCGCCTCGAGCCGGCCCTGGGATATCTCTGGCTGGTAGGGCGTGTACGACGTGTACCACGCCGGGCTCTCGAGCACGTTGCGCCGGATGACCGGCGGGGTGACGGTGCCGTAGTAACCCAGGCCGATCATCTGGGTCAGCACCGTGTTGCGCGAGGCCAGGGCGCGCAGCTCGCCGGTCACTGCCTCTTCGGTGGGTGCCGCGTCAAGGCGCAGGGCCAGGGAGCTGCGGATGGCCCCCGGTATGGCGGTGTCGAGCATCGCCTCGAGGCTGGGCTGGCCGACGACCTTGAGCATTGCCGCGACATCATCGGGGTCTGGGCCGATGTGCCGGGAGATGAAGTCGGGTCCGGTGGCTGGGCTGGGATCGATGGTCACGAAGGCTCCTCACGCGGCGGCACAGATGCCGTAAGCGGTCACGGACCTCCCCGCCTGTCGCCTGAAGGTGGCTCCAAGATGCCTGCCCGTGCGGTCCGGGCGCCTGAGAGGTTCCGGGGAGGTTTGCCCCTTCGGCGCCCCGTCACAGCATGCTCTCCCTGACGGGAGATCACGCCGCACGGGGACTCTCCCGCACGGGGTAATCGGCGACGTCACACTAGCACCGGCCAGCCGGCCCGAGATGGTCGCGACGCTCCGGACATGAGCAAGGCCCGGTCCCCCTTGGGACCAGGCCTCGTCGGGTGGAGAGCGCTGCTCAGCTGATCAGGCGCGCCTGTCGTCGGCTGGTGAGCTCATCGCCGGGGTGCGGCGCTGGGACCTCGTCATCGGGCCGCTCGCTGGGCAGCGCCGCGAGCTCACCCTCAACCTCACGCCAGACACGACCCACGGCAATGCCGAAGACTCCCTGACCACCTTGGACAAGGTCGATGACCTCGTCGGCCGAGGTGCATTCGTACACGCTGGCGCCATCGCTCATCAAGGTGATCTGTGCGAGGTCGTCGACACCACGCTCACGAAGGTGACTGACGGCGACGCGGATCTGTTGGAGGGAGACCCCGGTGTCCAGCAGTCGTTTGACGACCTTGAGGACCAGGATGTCCCGGAAGCCGTAGAGACGTTGTGTCCCCGAGCCGGTGGCACCGCGAACCGAGGGCTCGACCAGGCCGGTACGCGCCCAGTAGTCAAGCTGCCGGTAGGTGATCCCCGCGGCGCTGCAGGCGGTGGGCCCGCGGTAGCCGGTGTCCTCGCTGAGCTCGGGAAGGTCATCGGTGAACAACATCCCCTGCGCGGCGACCGGCACAGAACCAGTGCGATACCGCGCTTCTCCGGTGGAGTTCACGCTTACCTCCTCGTAACTACAGCCTCGTTGTTTGCCCCCGACGGTACGGCCCGCTGTATGGGAGCGTCAATTACCACTGCACATCGACTTTGTGCGTGTCGCGACCACTCAGAGAAACGCTAAATGTCAACGTGAGGGTCAGCCCTGATCCGGGGGCCAGGTCTCGGCGCCCGGCCCTGGTGCGTCCGGGTTCTCGAAGTCCTCGGCCGAGACGGTGTCCAGGAACTCCCGGAACCGCTCCAGCTCGTCATCCTCCTCGTGCGCGATGGCGACTCCGGCTTCATCCAGGAGCCCATCCTCCACCAGGATCGAGGTTCCCGTGCGAAGAGCGAGGGCGATGGCATCCGAGGAGCGGGCGCTGACCTCAATGGCCCCGTCGAAGACCAGGGTGGCGTGGAAGATGCTGTCTTTCAGGGCGACGATGCGGACCTCGACCAGCTCGTGCCCGAGCGCCTCGATGACGTTCTTGAGCAGATCGTGGGTCATCGGGCGCGGGGGCACGACGCCCTGCTGTGCGTACGCGATGGCCGTTGCCTCGGCTGCCCCGATCCAGATCGGCAGATAACGCTCACCGTCGCGCTCACGCAGCAGGACGATCGGTTGGTTGGTGGGCATCTCGACGCGGACGCCAAGAACATCGAGCTCTCTCACCAGGTAAACGGTACTCGCTTATCGGGCTGCGAGCCCGGCTCTGACAAGGGCGGTGTGCAACGCGATGCACTGCGCCAGGATCTGTGGAGTGGGATCATGCGTGACCTTGCCGCCCGCCCCGCGGCCTCGACCGCGAACCGGGGAGACGACCTGCTGAACCAAGCCGATCTCGCGGTCAGCCGCGGTCCGGAAGGGACGAAGGTGACGGGGCTCGATGCCGTATGCCGCCAGCGCGCCGGCCGCGCGCGCCACGGCGAGGGCGGCGTCCCCGTAGTGCCCGCCGGCGTCAGGGCGCACCAGCCCGAACGTGGACAGGGCCTCGAACGTGGGCTGGTCCAGGTCGGCGGCTTCGCGCAGCTCGGCGCCGGTGAGCCGGAGCTTGCTTGTCCGACCCAGCTCGGAGGGCGTGGGCAGATCGGGGTTGGTGGTGCCAACCGGCACCTGGGGACGCGCGGGTGCCAGGTCACCGCGGGCCGGCTTGAGTCCACGATCGAGCTTGTCCAGGGCTTCACGAATGACTTTGAGTGGCCAGAAGTGATCACGCTGCGCCGTCAGGATGTAACGAAGTCGTTCGAGATCCTCTGGCGAGAAGGTGCGAAAGCCCGAACCCGTGCGCTCCGGCGTGAGAAGCCCCTCGGCTTCGAGGAACCGGATCTTGGAGATGGTGACGTCAGGGAAGTCCGGTCCAAGGGCGGCCAGGACGGCACCTATCGTCATCCGGCGGGGGGTGGCTGACGGGCTCACGGATGGATCATGTGGCGACACCGGTCACGTGACCGCGCCGGCATAGAACACGAGGCGGAACTTGCCGATCTGGACCTCGTCGCCGGTCTTGAGGGTGACCTCTTCGATCCGCTCCCGGTTGACGTACGTGCCGTTCAGGGAGCCGACGTCCTGGACGATGAAGTCATCACCCTCGCGACGGAAGGTTGCGTGTGTGCGGGACACGGTGACGTCGTCCAGGAAGATGTCGCTGTCCGGGTGGCGACCTGTGCTGACCTGGTCGGCGTCAAGCAGGAATCGGGCCCCTGTGTTCGGCCCGCGCAGGACAACGAGCAGCGCCGTGCCATGGGCCAGCGCGTCAACCGTGGCCTGGTCCTGGGCGGAGAGACCGGCATCGGCGTCCGTCAGAGGCTCGGGCGGGGCTCCGATGCCGGGCAGGCGCATCGTGGTGGGATCGCCCACCCGTCCATGTGCCTGCTCGTGCTCGTTGTCCGTCATGACATGCGCACCTGCTTCCGTTGTGCCTGCAGCTCTGTCGAGCTTGTTGTGGTGACCCGAGGAGAGACACCAACCCTAGAGCAGCAGTGCGCGGTACGCCTCAAGGTCCAACAAAGTGCTCTCGGTGCCCGGGTCGGTGACCTTGATGTCATACATCCACCCCTGACCATAGGGATCGGTGTTGACCAGCTCGGGGGCAGAGTCGAGTGCCTCGTTGACCGCCACGACCTCGCCGGAGAGAGGGGCAAAGACGTCACTGACGGACTTGGTCGACTCGACCTCGCCACACGCGTCGCCAGCGCTCACGGCGTCGCCCACGGCCGGCAGGCTGACGAACACGATATCGCCGAGGGCGTCCTGTGCGAAGGCGGTGATGCCGACACGGACGACACCATCGGATCCGGCTCGCACCCACTCGTGCTCGGGGGTGTAACGCAGGTCCTGAGGGTACTCCAACTCGCTCATGCCGCTCCTTGGCTAGAAAGAAGAACTGACCTTGAGAAGAACGAAACTACGGCGTCGCAGCGGGAGCCGGCGACGATACAGGGCGAGCGTAACGAGGCTCACGCAGCGCGTGCAACGCACCCACCGTGAGCTCGCTCCGCTGGGTGACGCTGATGCTCGCACCAAGCTGCCGGATGTTCTCGGAGAGACCGCCTGGGATCTCCATCGCCGACGACATCGTCTGAGCGTCGCCGATCGCCAGAATCGAGTAGGGCTCGGTCAGCCTGGTGCCATCGAGCTCAACCCCGGATCCGGACGGGCCGAAGGACGAGCTGGCAACCACCCGCACATTCCCCACCTGGATGGCCTCGGCGCCGGCGTCGCGCAGCTCTTCGACGGCATCCAGCAACAGGGGTGGGGTCACCTTGCCACCGGGGTCACCAATCGTCATCTCTATGCCGGGGCCGTGCGCGCGCGCCGTACCCGCCAGTATCCCCAGGGCGTCGAGTCGCTCCTGCGCAGCCCGGAGCGCGGCGGCATCACCGGTGCTGCCGCTGACCAGCGCGTCGCGGGTGGCCTGAAGGTCGCGGGCGTTCTGGTCCAGTCGTGAGGACAGCAAGGTTGCGTTGTCCAGGATGGTGACGAGCTCGCTCTGACGCAACGACGCCAGGCCCAGCTCCTGGTTCTGACGAACCTGGGTCGCCACGGCGAAGCCGAGAATGACGGCCAGGAGCGCTGCGAACGCGTTGGCCTTGGTGGCCCGCGGTCGTGCCATCAACATCAGCCGTTGCCAGGGCGACCGGTCACTCGTGCCGGGCTGCCCGCTCGTCGGTGGGTCGGACTGGCTCATGCGCGGAACAGGTGTCGGCGGATGGAGGCCACGTTCGAGAAGATCCTGATACCGAGAACGACGACGACGCCGGTCGACAGCTGCGAGCCCACGCCGAGCTGGTCGCCGAGGAAGACGATGAACGCGGCGACGACCACGTTAGACAGGAACGAGACGACGAAGACCTTGTCGTTGAAGATTCCGTCCAGGACGGCGCGCACACCGCCGAAGACCGCGTCGAGGGCGGCGATGACGGCGATGGGCAGGTAGGGCTGCAGGGCCAGCGGCACGGCCGGGTGCAGGAAGAGGCCGACGGCCAGACCGACGAGAAGTCCAAGGGCGGGTATCACGGTGAGGTCTCCGTCGTTTGCGGGGCGGTGGTGGAGGGGGTACGCGCAGATGGCCTGGCCGGTGCTCGTGTCGCCACCGATGAGCGCACCGGCTTGGCTTCCTGCAGGGAGAGCGCGGGCTCCCCCGGGACGACGACCGAGTCGCGGGCCCTGATGTCGCCGCGGATCTGGTAGTTGGCCTTGAGCGACTGCAGATAGCTTCCGCCGTCGTTGCCCGCGAACTCAACGCTCAGACTGCCCGGGTCGCCGATCGCGGTGATGACGTAGGGCCGCACCAGAGGCCGGTAGTCCACGAGGATCGCCTCCCCGGCAAAACGGATGGCCGCACGAGCCGTGAGGCGGTGACCGTTGACCGAGATCGCCTCTGCACCGGCTTGCCAGAGGCCGTTGACAATGATCTGCAGGTCCCTCGCGATCACCTTCCCCTGGTCAGGCCCTGTCGCTGGCTTGGGATTGACCTGCGCAGCGGCGTCGTCGACGGTCACCACGAGCCCGGGGCCCGTGACGGGCACCGTCCCGGCCACGAGCTCAAGCGTCGAGAGCCGGTCGGCGAGCCCGCTCTGGCTCTGCTGGTCCAGTGCCGACGCCTGTGCGGTGTCAATCTCGCTGCGCAGGGTGGCAATGAGCCGGGTCTGGGCATCGGCGTGGGCGCGGCTGGCCTCGATCCGGCCCACGAGCTCGCTCTTGATCTGGCTGGCGCTGGTTGTCGGGGCCCGCAGAGCCAGGGCGGATGTCGCGAGCAGAGCGCCGACCAGGACCGCGAAGATGACCAGCATGGGGCCGTTGTGACTGGTCGCGGGCGGAAGCCCGGACTTCTGCCGACTCTCGGCGGCCACGGCATAACCGGGGTCAAGCGGGCGCTGCATCATCTCGGTGATCAGCGTCATCGACGCGTCGGGCCGGTCACCTTGGGCGGCGCTCACGTGCTGGTCCTCCTCGCAGCGCGCACGACGTCGCGCGTCTGCACGGCATACATGACTCCGGCCACCCAGTAGAGGGCGGTGCCCCACCAGGCGAACGCCCACCCGATCGGCAGCGCCAGCGTGGAGAACATGCCGTCGCCCTGCCCAAGCAGGATGAGAGGGAACGCGTAGAGCAGGTCGAAGGTGGCTGCCTTGCCGATGAAGTGAACCGGCAGCGCACGGTATCCGTAGTGGCGCACCACGAGCAGCAGCGCCGTCCCGAAGACTTCGCGGCTCACCAGGATCACGACCAGCCACCAAGGGATGATCTCGCGCCAGGCCAGGCCGAACAGGGTGGACAGGATGTACAGCCGGTCGGCCAACGGGTCAAGCAGCTGGCCGACACGGGTGACGAGGTTGTACTTTCGGGCGATCTTGCCGTCGAAGTAGTCGCTCACGCCCGAGAGCATCAGGACCACCACGGCCCAGCCGTCGTCGTAGTTCAGGATCAGCCACAGGAACACGGGCACGACGAGCAGCCGCAGCATGGACAGGGCGTTGGGCGGGGTCCAGACACGGTCACTGACGGGCGGACCCCCTGCAGCGCTCCCGTCCACCTGTTCCCTCACGCGTGTGAGCCTAAGGGCTGAATGCCGCGAAGCCACCCAGGACCCGGCCGCCGAGGGGCGAGTCTCCCCGGCTGGTTGCTCTGAGACCACCGAATCGGCACCCGCAGCGCTCGAAACGGTGGTTTTGCAGCAACAAGGCACATGGCCGAGGGAGGTCGATCCAGCGCTCCGGGCAAGAGAGGGGCGGCCTCGGATTTCTCCGAAACCGCCTCTGACCTGCATGTTTCCCGGTCGGGATGACAGGATTTGAACCTGCGGCCCCTTGACCCCCAGTCAAGTGCGCTACCAAGCTGCGCCACATCCCGGGACTCTCGCCTGCTTGCTGCTCAGGTGAGGCGAACGAAACCCTAGCGTACGCGCGCCACCGGCTC
>DASVHT010000367.1:0-7173 GCA_036382455.1 Dermatophilaceae bacterium | reverse complement strand
CAGGCCATCGATCATGTTGCCGGAACCGATCTCGTAGGAGATCCCCTTGGCCGAGTCGATCTCCTCGGCGCCGATCGACGCAGTGAGGTCCATCGACACGAAGTCACCGGTGGCGGCGACACGCTCGACACCGACCAACGTGCCGAAGCGCTGACGCAGAGCGGTCATTCGCTGTTCGACGTCCGCGGCCGTCGCCTCAGTGTCAACGACGTCCACCGCGACCTGGATGCCTTCGTAGTCCGGCAGCTCCAGCTCTGGCCGAACGTCGACCTCGATGGTGAACTTCAGTTCCTGGCCCTGCTCGTCCGGCACCTCCTTGACATCAACATCAGGCTTGCCGAGAGGGCGGATCTTGTTCTGCTCGACGGCCTGGCCGTAGAAGCGCGGAAGCGCGTCGTTGAGGGCTTCCTGCAGGACCGCACCGCGGCCAACGCGTTGGTCGATGATGCGGGCAGGGACCTTGCCTGCGCGGAATCCGGGAACATTGATCTGCGAGCCGATCGTCTTGTAGGCCGCGTCGAGGCTCGGCTTGAGCTCATCGAACGGGACCTCGACAGTCAGCTTGACCCGGGTCGGGTTGAGGGTCTCGACGGCACTCTTCACTACGTGGCACTCCAGGATCGTGGGAAAAAACAGACATCGCAAGGCTCGGCAACCAAGCCGAGGCGCCAGCCCATGCTATCGGCTGGGCGGCCGTGCTCCGAACGGCGGCGATGTGGCGAGCGGTCAGGCCATGGGATCACGGCGAGGCGAAGCGCAGCCTAAGGGCCGGACGCTCGGTAGGTCCCGCGGCCTCTTTTCGATGTTCCCTCTAGACGACGTTCCCTGTTTGACGACGTTCCGCGACATCGAGGGTCAGGCCCGATATGTTTCTTCGTACGCGGGCCAAGACATGATGACCTTCGTTCGGGACCGAAGACAAGGTTGGGGCATGAGTCTTCTTGGTGCTACAGGTAACGGGCGCCCTGAATGACCCCGCCAGCCCTCCTGGCGCTCCTCGCGGCCACCCTCGTCGTCGGCATCGCGATCGGAATCACCATCTCCAGATTCACCGCGGCCGGCCCCAAGACCTCACAAACCGTGACTCGCACGATGGCGATGCACGACGAGCTGCGCCGGGCACTGGATCACGACGAGCTCGTTCTCCACTACCAGCCAGAGATCGAGCTCAGCACCGGTCGGGTCAGCTGCCTCGAGGCCCTTTTGCGTTGGCAGCACCCCGAACGCGGGCTTCTGACGCCGCCTGAGTTCGTGCCTGTGGCTGAGCAGCACTCCGAGCTGCTCGGGCCCCTGACGAGCTGGGTGCTGCGGCGCGCGCTTGCCGACTACAACTCGTGGACGGCCGCCGGCCACGACTGGACGGTCTCAGTCAACATCGCCGCCCAAGACCTTGGGTCGGTGGACTTCGCCGGCACCGTTGGCCAGGTCCTGCAGGAGGCAGGCGTGGGACGCGACCGCCTCCACCTTGAGGTGACCGAGGCGGCTTTGGCGGGCAGTCCCGAGCTGGCCGAAAAGGTGGTCAGTGCGCTTGCCGCAGAGGGCATCTTGGTGTCCATCGACGACTTCGGCACCGGCTTCACGAGCCCGGGCGACCTGCGCTTCCTCAAGGTGTCGGAGGTCAAGATCGCCCGGACACTCATCACATCCCTCCCGGCCGACCGCGCCAGGGTGCGCTCACTCATCGATCTCGGCTCCAGCCTCGGATGCCTGGTCACGGCCGTGGGCGTGGAGTGGCAGGAAGTCGCCGACTGGTTGATGGAGGCCGGCTGCGACCACGCGCAGGGGCACCTCTGGCTGCGTGCCCGCGCCTGGACAGAGGTCGCTGAGGTCTTCGGCCCCGGTGGGCGGCAACGACTTCGCTGACCGGATCACCTTGTCGGCGGATGCTCGGTCGACGGCCATGTGGTCAGTCGAGGGCCGCTGAGAGCGGGATCAGGGCATGTCGGTGAGATGCTCGGCCGTGGGCCGGGTGTTGAGCCAGTGGTCGAGCTCGGCTGCGGGGACGGGCCCGCACATGTAGAAGCCCTGGGCCTGGTCGCAGCCCAGGCGCGCGAGCTCGCTGTAGGCGACGTGGTTCTCGACGCCTTCGGCAACGATGCGCAGGTTGAGGCCGTGGGCAAAGGTGATGGTGGAGGCGACCAGCGCGGCGGCGCGGGGGTCGTCTGCCATGGGGAGGACGAAGGAGCGGTCGATCTTGAGCTCGTCGATGGGCAGGTCGCGCAGGTAGGACAGAGAGCTGTATCCGGTGCCGAAGTCATCCACGCAGATCTGGATGCCGTGTTCGCGCAGGCGGGTCAGAATGCTCCTGGCCCGGTCGCGGTCGCCCATCAGGAAGTCCTCAGTGATCTCCAGCTGCAGGACACCCAGCGGCAGGTCCCGAGCGGCGTGCATGGCAACAAGCTGTTCGGGCAGGTCGGTGTCGATCATGGAGCTGGTCGAGAGGTTGACCGCCACGGTCAGGCGGCGCCCTTGAGCGCGCCACGTGGCGACCTGGTCCAGCGCGGTCCCGAGCACCACCCGGGTCATGGTGTGGATCAGGGCCGTCTCTTCGACCAGGTCCAGGAAGGTGTCGGGGTAGAGCAGACCGCGGGTGGGGTGATCCCATCGCACCAGCGCCTCCACGCCGTGGATCTTGCCGGTGTTCAGATCGACCTTGGGCTGGTAGTGCAGGACGAGCTGGTCGCTGTCCAATGCGGTCCGCAGCTCCTCGACCTCGCGCAGGCGGGTGGCGAACTCAGTGTCGTCGCCGCCCCCGTAGAGGTGAGTGCCGGAAGCGGAAGCCTTGGCCTTGTACATGGCAACGTCGGCGCTGCGTAGCAGGCTGGCCAGGTCGGGTCCATCGTCGGGGAACAGTGCAATGCCGATGCTGACCGAGCTCTGGACCGGGTTGTCCTCCAGGTCGAACGGCTCGGCCAGCGCCGCACACAGCCTTCCGGCGACATCCACGGCCTGGTCGCGGCCGGCGTCCTGGAGCAGCACCGCGAACTCATCCCCGCCCAGGCGCACCAACAGGTCGCCGGCCCGAAGGTGCTCGCCTAGACGGACGCCCACCTGGATCAGCAGCTGGTCCCCGACACCGTGGCCCAGGTTGTCGTTCACCTGCTTGAACCTGTCGAGGTCCATCATCAGCAACGCCTGCCGTTCATGCGCCGGGTCGGCCAGTCTCAGGCCCGCCTGCACGTGCAGGGCCCGCCGGTTCGGCAGTCCTGTCAAGTGGTCGGTGGTGGCCTGGAGGCGCAGGTCCGCCATCCGGACAAGCTGCCGAAACGCGATCTGGGTGCGAGCCGCCGCCGCCAACAGCGTCACCCCAGCCAGGCCAATCGCCAGCGTCGACAGGTGCGCCCGGCTGCTCACCAGCAGCACGCCCAGCCCCGCCGCGGTGGATACCGTCGGCACGACCAAAGCCCTCGGGCGAGCGGGTACGGCCACACCGCTCTCCGGGCTCGCTTCCTGCTGCGCCGACTTCTCGGTGCGACGGGCGCCGTCGACATACAGTGCCACCAGGGTGATTCCGATCGTCCATGCGGCGTCCAGTGGCGAACCGACCGCGTAGGTGTCCGCGATCACCTGCAACGCGTAAACCACGTCCGCTCCCGCGTAGAGCACCAGTCCCACCATCAGCAGGGCCAGTCGCTCACCCCCTCGCACACCGCGCACGACGACCAGGCCGGTAACGGTGGCTATGAACAGCAGGTCGAACATCGGGTACGCAACGGCCACAGCGGTGGCACTCGACCAGGAACCGGTCAGGGCTGATGCCAGCACAGGGTTGAGCACAACCGCGAGCACCGCGGCCGCACCCAGCGACCCCACAGCAGCGTCCAGCCAGACCGACCATGACTGCCCACGCGCGTCGCGGCGCACCACCAGGGCCAACGCGGCCAGCATCAGGGCGTAGAACAACAGGTACCCCACGTCACCGGGGTTTGGGAAAGGCGGTGACCAGCTACTGGTCCACGGGGCGTAGTAGGTGTCCGCGGCGGCCACAGAGGTCACCGCCGCTGCAGCGAGCAGGACCTCCCAGCGCCGGAGCCCGGCCCGCGAGAGCGCCAGCCAGCACACGGCCGCCGGTAGCCAAGAGGTCAGCAGCGACAACCAGAGGTCAACGATCGGTTGAGCCCGACCAACGGGCAGCGCCAGCCCGACGAGGTAAGCGGCCAGACACAGGGACATCGCCCAGATCAGCCCACCACGAATCGTCACTCGTGTGCTCAACCGCACTTCACCACCGCCAGCCATCGCTACACCAGCGACGTCTCAGTAACGTCACTCGAAGTTTTGCACGCCAGTTTCGTGAATTGCGTCTGGATTTCGTCAAGAGTCGGTCCAGAATTGCGCAGCAGGCGGAGGGATGATTTCGAGTCCGCCTGCGTCAGGTTTCGCTGCCTCACCCGCGTGCTCTTTCGCGAAACACCGGACGTGGACGAGCCTGAGCCTTATCGTTTGCCTTGGGTCCGCGCCAGCATCAGGCGGAACGCCTATTGCCGTCGCGCGGGGGACTGCACCGTTGTCCGAGTCTCTCTGCCGCAACTCAGAGGGGAGGCCAGATGCTGTCGAAGAGTGGGAAGCCGACGTCCGCAGGCGCTGCTCTGGGACAACACCAAGCGGACTTCGAGGGCCTGTTAGAAGCGGCGCCTGATGCAATGGTCGGGGTGGACCGCGCAGGGGTGATCAGGTTCGTCAATCGCCAAACGGAGACACTGTTCGGATATGGCCCGGGCGCCCTGATCGGCCGGCTCATCGAGACGCTGGTGCCGGAGTCGTTCCGGACGATCCACCAAGGGCTACGCGAGCGCTACGCGGCAGCGCCGAAGACCCGGGCTCTTGGGTACGAGCTGGAGCTGCGTGGGCGGCGATGGGATGGCAGCGAGTTCCCGGTGGACATCAGCTTGTCCCACACCGGTGCCGGAGATGACCTGTTGGTGATCGCGGCGGTGCGCGACATGACCGCGCGCAATGAGGCAGAAGCGAGTCGCCGCCAGTCGGACCGGATGTCGGCGGTGATCGAGTTCAGCGGGGAAGCCATCATCAGTACCGCGCCAGACGGCAGCATCACGAGCTGGAACCCGGCCGCTGAGAGGCTGTATGGCTACACGAGGCAGGAGGTCATCGGCAAGCCCGTCAGCCTGCTTGTCCCCGAGGGTCTAGCCGACGAGTCAGCCGCCATCCAGACGAAGCTGCTAGCCGGCCGGCATGTCGAGAGCCTCGAGGCCGTTCGTGTCCGAAAGGACGGAAAGGTGATCACGGTCTTGCTGACCGTCTCACCGATCTGCGACAAGGACGGTGCGGTCGTCGGCGCCTCCGCGGTTGCCCGTGATGTGACTGAGGAGAAGCAGGCTGCCCAAAACGCCCGGAGCCTGGCCGAGGCGGAGGACTTGGTCCGAACCATGATGGCTTCCGCCGCAATCGGTATCGCGCTCGCTGACCTGGACGGCCGCTTCCGGGTAGTCAATCAATCGTTGCGGGACCTCGTCGGGTACCACGAAGCGTGGTTCAAGGCACACCGGGTTCGTGACATGGTCCATCCCGACGACCTCGACGACGTTCTCCGGAGGCGCACCCGAGTCCTCGCCGGATCCAGCGACACCGCCAAGGTGCGTCTGGTGCGGGCCGACGGCACCACGGTCTGGGTGCGTCGGGTGTCAGTGCTGATCCGCGACGTCGACGGCGAGCCGAACCTGCTCATGGTCCAGGTGGAGGACATCACCGCCGAGCACGAGGCCCACGAGGCCCTGGCCTTCCAAGCCATCCACGACCCGCTGACCGGGTTGCACAACCGGGCCTGGATCCTGGACATCCTGGCGGCTGATCTGCGTGCAGCGAAACGAGCGGGCACGGCGGTGGGGACGATGTTCGTGGACCTGGACAACTTCAAGATCGTCAACGACTCCCTTGGGCATGCGGCCGGCGACGAGGTGATTGCCACCGTGGCGGAGCGGATCGTGGCGGCCCTGCGTCCCGGTGACCGGGTCGGACGCTTCGGTGGGGACTCGTTCGTCATCGTCGTCCAGGACGTGCGAGACGTTCTGGATGTTGAACGTTTCGCCGAGCGGGTGTCCGCCGCGATCGGGGTCGACCTGCAGGTGCACGGCCACCGGATCGTGCCGACCGCCTCCATCGGTATCGCCGTGTCGAGCTCGACCTCGATGCCCGAGGGCCTGCTGCGCGACACCGACTCCGCGCTGCACCGCGCCAAGGCCGCCGGGCGCGGGCGTTGGCAGTTCTTCGACGACGCGATGCACGCCAAGGCCGTGGCCCGCCTGACCGTGGAGGACCAGCTGCGGGACGCGATCACCGCGGGGGAGTTCGTGGTGGTCTACCAGCCCATCGTCACCCTGGCCGAGGCCACCGTGGTCGGGCACGAGGCGCTCGTACGCTGGGCGCACCCCACCCGCGGGCTGCTGAGCCCGGCCGACTTCCTGGACGTCGCCGAGGACAGCGGGCTCATCACCCCCATCGGCGCCCAGGTCCTGGACCACGTCGCCGCCATGCTCGCCGAATGCCCGGACCTGCCCGGCCCGATCAGCGTCAACGTCTCGGCCGTCCAGTTGGCCGCCCCCGACTGGCTCGGTGGCGTCACGGACACTCTCGCCCGGCACGGGGTCGACCCCTCCCGGATCGTCATCGAGGTCACCGAGACCGCCGCCCTGAGCCTGACCGGCCCCGCCCTGAACGCCCTCACGACCCTGAGCGGGCTCGGTGTCGGCATCCACCTGGACGACTTCGGCACCGGGTACTCCTCCATCTCGGTGCTCCGCGACCTGCCCGTGACCGGGGTCAAGCTCGACCTGCGATTCGTCCGCGACCTGACCACCCGTCCCAGCCAGGCCAACGCCCTGGCCCACGGCCTGGCCGGGCTGGTCAACGGGATGAACCTGACCGGTATCGCCGAGGGCATCGAGACCGCGACGCAAGCCAACATCCTGCGCGCTCAGGGCTGGCGACTCGGACAGGGCTACTTCTTCGGGCGACCGGCCGCCATACCTGTCACGGACCTGTTCACGGGTGACGTGATGGACGCCTGAGGCAAGCCCCTCCCCCACCGTGTTCCTGAACATTCGTCGGTCCGGCTGGTACTAGAACCGCATGTGGAACCGGGCACGCGGCTTCGCACTCCACCAAGCGGCCATGATCATCCCGTACTACATTCGAGACGAACCCACGGTTTGTCGC
>DASVHT010000366.1:0-1760 GCA_036382455.1 Dermatophilaceae bacterium | reverse complement strand
TACGACTGGCTCTGGCGGTCCATCTCGAAGCCCTCGTGGGCACCGATCCCGTGGACGAGCATCCGCAAGGGGCGCGTGGCGGTGACCCGGGGGTCCTTCTGCCGCAACGATCCTGCGGCGGCGTTGCGCGGGTTGGCGAAGGGGGCCTTGCCCGCCTCGACGAGGCCCGCGTTCAGCTCGGCGAACGCCTGGACAGGAAAGAACACCTCGCCCCTGATCTCGATCCTGGCCGGGTGATCGGTTCCCGCGAGCTGGTGCGGGATGCCCTCGATCGTGCGCACGTTGTTGGTCACGTCCTCACCCGTGCGTCCGTCGCCACGGGTCGCGGCCCGGACCAGCCGGCCGCGTTCGTACATCAGGTTGATGGCCAGTCCGTCGATCTTGAGCTCGCACAGATAGTGGTATGCCGTGCCGGCACCCTCCGACGCGACGTCGCGATCGACGCGCGCCGCCCACGCCTCGAGCTCCTGTGCGCTGAACGCGTTGTCCAGGCTGAGCATGCGTTCGAGGTGGTCAACCGCGGCGAAGTCCGTCGAGAACGTTGCGCCAACCTGTTGGGTCGGACTGTCGGGGGTGCGCAGCTCGGCGTACTGGTCCTCGAGGGCGTTGAGCCGGCGGACCAGCGCGTCATACTCACCATCGCTGATGGTCGGCGCATCCTTGACGTGATAGCTGAACTGGTGAGCGCGGACCTGCTCGGCCAGCTCGGTCCACTCGTGGCGGACGCCGTCGGGAACGTCGGTCGGGAGTTCAGTCACAGGCCACATCTTGCCCCACCAGACCGACAGCTCACCGCCGTTGGGCACGCCCGATCAGCACCGCGGCTCCAAGGACAATGGCGGCGCCGGCGAACTGTGGCCACTGAAGCCGTTCGTGCAGCAAGAGGACGCCCAGCGCAACCGAGACCACCGGAATCAGGTAGGTGACCGAGGCGCCGACCGTGGGACCAGCCGCGCGCACGACGTCGTACTGGAAGGACATCGCGATCCCGGTGCCGACGACCCCAAGGGCCAGGACCGCGAGGATCGGCCCGAGGACCGAGCCGCCGCTGGTGTTCGCGTGCAGCGACCACGGCGCGGCCAGGGACAGGTGGGTGCGCTGGGTGAGCCACCAGGCCGAAAGTGCGACCAGCATCTGCCCTGCGGAGGTCAGCATCTGCGCCGCTGGCAGCGTTAGCCCGCCGAAGTCCGCCTTGCCCAGAAAGCGCTTGGTGTAGGTCCAGCCCACTCCGTAGGACATGCCGGCCACCAGCGTGATGCCAAAGCCCAGGAGGTCGGGTCGTCCCTGAGACTGCCACGGCTGAAGGATCACCAGGACCCCGACGAAGCCAATCAGGACCCCGACGATCTTGCGCACACCGATCTTGTCGCCGCGAAGGAGCAGCAGGCTGAACACCACGGTGGCGATGGGAGTGATCGAGTTGCCGATGCCCGCGAGCGCCGAGCTGACCCTCTCCTCGCCCAACGCGAACAGGCTGAACGGCAGGCTGCCCAGGAAGAAGCCGGTCACCATCAGGTGTCCCCACGTGCGCTGGTCCCGTGGCAGTCGCCCCCGGGTGGCTGTCAGCAGAAGCACCAGCACGCAGGCGCCGCTCAGAATGCGTAGTCCAGAGATCTGCAGCGGCGCAAGCGATCTCAGTCCGATCTTCATGAGCAGGAAGCTCGACCCCCAGATGAAGGCCAGGGCGGTGAACTTGACCTGCCATGGGACGCGGGTGACCTTCATGGAGACGTTCGTACCAGCAGCAACGTCTCGGGTGG
>DASVHT010000365.1:0-8848 GCA_036382455.1 Dermatophilaceae bacterium | reverse complement strand
GGTCGAGCAGCACGCGCATCGGAAGCAGCGGGTTGGAGGCGCGGGTCTCGATCGCGAAGAACGCCGTCAGCAGGACCACCGCGGCGGCGAACCAGACAAGAGTGTTCGGTTCGGTCCAGTGGGCGGAGTCGTGCAGGCCCTTGGGCGCCGCCTTGGTGAAGCCGTAGACCAGGCTCACGAGCCCCAGCGTGGCACTGAATGCGCCACGTCGTAGCGCGTGTCTCTCTCGGCCCTGCTCTCGTGCACCCAGGGGACGGCCATGAGCACCGCGGACATGGCGATGGGCGCGTTGACCAACAGGCACCAGCGCCAGGAGAGGTACTCGGTGAGGACGCCGCCGAGGAGCAGACCGATCGCGGCGCCACCACCGGAGATTGCGCCATAGACACCGAAGGCTTTGGCACGCTCCCTGGGGTCGTGGAACGTCACAGTGAGCAGCGACAGGGCCGCGGGAGCCAGCAGGGCCGCGAAAGCACCCTGCAGACCACGTGCGGCAAACAGGAAGCCCTGGCCCGGAGCGAGGTCACCGAGCGCGGAGGCGGTAGCGAAGCCGATGAGGCCGATGATGAACGCGCGCTTGCGGCCGATGTAGTCGGCTATCCGGCCCCCGAGGAGCAGCAGACCGCCGAAGGTGAGCGTGTACGCCGTGATGACCCACTGCTGGTTGGCATCGCTGATCTTGAGGAGGCTTTCGCGCTCGGCAGCGCCAGGTTCACGAGGGAGGCGTCGAGCACAACCATCAGCTGGGCGATCGCTATGACACCAAGAGCGCGCCACCGTGTGGGGTCAGGAACGACGGTGCTGGTTGACCGCGGGTCGTCGCTGTCAACCACCGATGCGGCGGAGAGGTTAGGGGGAGTCGGCCATGAGGGTCCTTCGGGCAGGCAAGGGGTTCGGAGATGACGTGGGAGCGCTATGACGCGGCTCCCGTGGGTCCGACATTGCGATGCCGCAGGACTATCTCGCGAAGGATGCACCGGTTTATTGCGACCCTGTATGCGGGCGGATCGGGCTCGCCACGGGCGGCTGGCACACGCCTACGCTTCGTCCGGCGCTGGCGTTCTGGCTGAGCTAGGCGGGGATGGCACCATCCCGGTTGGGTGGTACGCCAGGGGTTGCGGCCGCTGCCTCGCGGGCGATGAAGGCACCGAGCTCTGCGATCGTCGTCATGATGGGGGCGGGGAACACGACGGTGGTGTTCTTGTCCACGCCGATCTCGACCAGGCTCTGCAGGTTGCGCAGCTGGAGCGCCAATGGGTGGGCCATCATGGTGTCCGAGGCATCACCTAGCGCGGCCGCCGCGAGAGACTCGCCCTCGGCGTTGATGATCTTCGCGCGCTTCTCCCGCTCGGCCTCCGCCTGGCGCGCCATGGCACGCTTCATGCTGTCGGGCAGCTGGATGTCCTTGAGCTCCACCAGCGTTACCTCCACGCCCCATTCCACGGTGGTGACATCGAGGATCTCGCGGATGTCCAGGTTGATCCGGTCGGTCTCGGACAACGTCTCATCAAGGGTGTGTTGACCGACGACCTTGCGCAAGGTGGTCTGGGCTATCTGGTCGATGGCGGAGCGGACGTTCTCGATCGCGACGACCGACTTCACCGCGTCAACCACGCGGAAGTAGGCGACCGCGGACACATCGACGCTGACGTTGTCCCGGGTGATGATGCCCTGGGACTGGATCGGCATGGTGACGATCCGCAACGACACCCGATGCAGCACGTCGACGAAGGGGATGATCAGCCGTAACCCGGGTTGGCGCAAGCCCAGGACCCGGCCCAGCCTGAACAACACACCCATCTCGTACTGCTTGACGATCCTCACCGCCAGCCCCAGCACCAGCAGGACAAGGACCAGGACGATGATCAGAATCTCCATCGGACGCTCCGTTCAGATTGCGGATGGAATGGCTTTCCGGCCGAGTCGGGTGCTGCTGAGCCGGCCCTTCGCTCCTGACCGGGCATGGCGGCGGTTACGGCTGATGCCGCCTGGGTGGGTGGTTGCAGGCCCAGCGTATGCGCTGCCTCGGTTGGCGGGGTGGCACGCCCCGCCGCAGGACGTGCGGCACTGTTGAGAGAGTCATGGCGGATCAACCATTCGGATAACCGGATCTTGTGATTCCCCACTCCTACAGTGCTTTCATGACCGATTTCGCAGACCTCGTCATCACCGGCGCTGACGTGTGGACAGCGAATGCCACCCGTTGCTGGACCGACTCGCTCGCCATCCGGGGTGACCAGATCGTGGCACTCGGGTCCGGTGCCGCGCACGAGCTGGTCGGACCACGCACCCGGGTGCTCGACGCGCCTGGGTCGATGGTGGTGCCAGGCTTTCAGGACGCGCACGTCCACCCGCCGTTCGCCGGGCGCAACCGACTGCACGTCTGGCTCAACGATCTCCAAGGTCGCCAGGCGTACCTGGACCTGATTGCCGCGTATGCGCGGGACAACCCGCGCGCGCCCTGGATCATCGGAGGCGGGTGGGCGATCGAGTCTTTTCCTGGGGGCACGCCCCGCAAGGAGGACCTGGACGCGGTCGTTCCAGACCGACCAGTCTTCCTGATGAACAGGGACTGGCATGGAGCCTGGGTGAACTCCAAGGCCCTTGAGATCGCTGGGATAACCCGGGAGACACCCGACCCGTCAGACGGTCGGATCGAACGGGACCCCGACAGCGGTGAGCCGAGCGGGACGCTGCACGAAGGTGCCGCCTACGACTACCAAGACCACTACCTGCCACCGCCTTCACGGGCTGACTGGGAGACCGCGATTCTCGAGGCCCAGACCCACCTGCACTCGCTCGGAGTCACCGGCTGGCAGGACGCTTGGGTCACCCCGGCGACGCTCGAGGCCTACCACTCCCTGGCGGTGGGTCGCCGCCTGACCGCGCGCGTCGTCGGTGCCCTGTGGTGGGACCGGCACCGCGAGCTCGAACAGCTTGACGACCTCCTTACCCAACGCGAGGCTGGTGTCGCGCAAGGGTTCTACCCCACGAGCGTCAAGATCATGGTCGACGGAGTGCTCGAGAACTACACGGGCGCGTTGCTCAAGCCCTACTGCGACGGCTGCGGCGGGCACACCGACAACCGGGGCTTGTCCTACGTTGAGCGAGACCTACTAGCAGCGGCGGTGACCGATCTCGACCGCCATGGCTTCCAGGTGCACATGCACGCGATCGGTGACCGCGCAGTGCGCGATGCCCTGGATGCCGTCCAGGCGGCGCGCTCGGCCAACGGGCCCAGCGACCATCGACACCACATCGCGCACATCCAGGTGGTGCAGCCCGAGGACGTGCCGCGGTTCCGTGAGCTCGGCGTCGTTGCGAACGCTCAGCCCTACTGGGCTCAGCTGGAGCCTCAGATGGAGAAGCTCACCTTGCCGTTCCTTGGCTCCGACCGGGCTCAGCTGCAGTACCCGTTTGGTGATCTGCTGCGCTCGGGAGCGACTCTCGCCATGGGCAGCGACTGGTCAGTGACAACGGCCAACCCGCTAGAGGAGATCGAGGTGGCGGTGACTCGCGTCGACCCAGAGAACCGTGGCAACGCGCCTTTCCTGCCCGAGCAGGCCCTTCCCCTTGAGGTGGCCCTCGCCGCGTTCACCTCAGGATCGGCGTACGTCAACCACGACGAGGAGGGCGGGGCGCTACAGGTCGGCCGGCGAGCCGACCTGGCCCTGCTTGACCGCAACCTGTTCACCTCCGGCGCCGGGGAGGTGGCCGACGCCCACGTCGACATGACCGTCGCGGGCGGCAAGGTTGTCTATGAACGCCAGACCTGAGCAACCCGAGGCGAAAGGAATGCTTGAGCCCGCCCCGCACCCGAGCACTCAGGCTTTCGCGTATGACGAACGACAACCGGTCGCCTGCACGACGACGGTTGTGGGCGCAGTCGGGGACCCGTGTCAGATGGGGACCTCTACCGACATGGATGTCGACAAGCATTTTGTTCCATCGCTGGTCGTAGCCCGAAGGTCGCATGGACGCCTTCAGTCTCAGGCGCGAGCCTTGCCATAAGGCGCATCTGCGCTGAGCAACCGTTGGGGCCCATCCGTCCATGACGAGACGCAGATGGACACTCCTTCGCCGTCACGGCAGCAACGCCGTGGCGGACACCGGATCCTGTCGGGGCTGCGCCCCCCATCCCGCCCCCGCAGCCCCGGCAGTCCCCGGCTCTCGTGCGTCGAGGGACGAGGCCCCCGACCCATGGCCTCTCCCGCGGGTCGGCGTGCTCGTCGGTCGTGGAACTTCTGGCGGATCACGGCGCGGCATGGCGTCGAGGAGGTAGAGGCCGGTGCTGGCAGGCTGGGGACCTCGTTGTCATCGACCGTGATGAAAGGACCAATCGTGAGGGACGCCGTCATCGTCGAAGCAGTGCGCACCCCCGTCGGCAGACGTAACGGTGCCCTTGCTGATGTGCATTCCGCTGACCTTTCCGCCGTAGTGCTGTCCGCGCTGATCGAGCGCACAGGCCTTGATCCGGCCCTTGTCGATGACGTGATCTGGGGTTGTGTGACGCAGGTGGGAGACCAGGCGTTCGACATCGCGCGTACGGCCCTGCTGTCAGCAGGGTGGCCCGACTCTGTCCCGGGCGTGACCATCGACCGGCAGT
Source organism: Dermatophilaceae bacterium (assembly GCA_036382455.1). GTDB lineage: Bacteria > Actinomycetota > Actinomycetes > Actinomycetales > Dermatophilaceae > UBA4719. The sequence continues at coordinate 4,242 of DASVHT010000365.1, read as the reverse complement.
GTGGCTCATCTCAGCAGGCCATCAGCTTCGGTGCCGCGGGGGTCGTCGCCGGGCACTACGACTTCGTGGTTGCCGGAGGCGTCGAGGTCATGAGCCGAGTTCCCCTGGGAGCAAACATCGCTGGCGAGGGTGACCCCTTCGGCGGAGTCGGCTTCACGGGCCGATACAAGACGGTACCGAACCAGGGCCTCGGTGCCGAGATGATCGCTGATCAGTGGGGGCTGTCCCGGATGCAGCTCGACGAGTACTCGGCGGCCTCCCACGAGAAGGCTGCGGCTGCGCAGGATGCCGGTGCCTTTGCGCAACAGGTCGTCCCGGTCCAGACGGGGGCCGGAGTGTTCTCGGCGGACGAGGGCATCCGCCGCGGGACGACGGCCGAGAGGCTGGCCGCGTTGAAGCCCGCCTTCAAGCAGGACGGAGTCATCCACGCGGGCAACTCGTCTCAGATCTCTGACGGTGCCGCAGCGTTGCTCATCACCACCAGCGAGCTCGCCGCGGCCAACGGCCTCAAGCCCCTTGTCCGTGTGCACACTGCAGTTCTGGCCGGGGCCGATCCGGTGATCATGCTGACGGCGCCGATCCCGGCGACTCGCAAGGCATTGGCCAAGAGCGGCCTCACCCTGGACCAGATCGGTGCCTTCGAGGTCAACGAGGCCTTCGCCCCGGTTCCCTTGGCCTGGCTCATCGAGATTGGCGCCGACCCAAAGGCGCTGAACGCGTTGGGCGGGGCCATTGCGCTCGGTCACCCGCTCGGTGGCTCGGGAGCCCGGCTGGCCACCACACTGATCCACCACATGCGAGACAACGGCATCCGGTACGGCCTGCAGACCATGTGTGAGGGGGGTGGCCAGGCCAACGCCACCATCTTCGAGCTGCTCTAGCCGAACGTTGTTGTGCCAGATGGCCGGCTTCCTCTGGGGCCGGATCCCTCCTCCAGGTCTTTCGTGGCGCCAAGCTGAACCGATGCCCCAGGAGCTACGTGTCTCAGTCGACAGGGGCCGTAGTTTCAGCCTGCGGCTCACGCAGCATCGCGAAAAGGAGCATCCCCATGCACATGACTCGATCGAAGCGCGTTCTCTCCACCTCGGCCGCCGTCTTGGCGATCGTCGGCTTGACCGCGGGCCCAGCCCTGGCCGACGGGTCCAGCGGACACTCGCTGCTGCGGGCGCCGCTCATGGGCAGTAGTCCCACGGGCCCGACGATCGCCGGTGTTGTCCCCGGTGGCGCGCCTTGGGTCAACGGTCCCAGCAACGTTCGCGTACGTGAGGACGGTCGGATCACCGTCAAGATCCAAGGCCTGGTCATCCCCTCACTCGGCATCAGCCCCATCCACTCGGTAGTCGCCACGCTGGTGTGCGACAACATGGTCAAGGCCTCCACCAAGGCGTTCGCCCTGAGCAATGAGGGCGACGGCTCCACCTCCGACGTGATCTCGGTCCCGCGTCACTGCGACGATCCCGTCGTCTTGATTCAGATCGCCGGGCGGAACGCCTACATCGCCTCAACCTTCGGCGAGGACGACTGAGGTCAAGCGCCGGTATCCCGTATTTGGAACGAACCGAAGCCGAGGCGGCGTCCCTCAGCCCGCGATGGTCGCCAGCAGATCAGGATGGGCGTGGGTCGCCGTCTCGGCGATACCCCTCTCGGTGACGACGATGCTGATCAGGTCGTGCGGCGTGACATCGAACGCTGGGTTGAAGGCCCTGACCCCGGCCGGGGCCGTTCGCACTCCGGCCAGGGTGAGCACTTCGTCCTCGGGGCGTTCCTCGATGACGATGTCCTCGCCCCGCGCGATGGTCAGGTCGACCGTGGATGACGGCGCGGCAACGACGAAGGGGATCCCCGCTCGCTGACAGGCGAGCGCAAGACCCACCGAACCGACCTTGTTCGCCGTATCGCCGTTCGCGGCGATGCGGTCTGCCCCGACGATCGCGACGTCGACCAGGCCTCGCAGGATGGTGCTTGCGGCCGCGCTGTCAGCTTGCACGACATGCTCGATCCCGTCGTGCAGGAGCTCCCAGCTCGTCAGCCGCGCCCCTTGGAGCAGCGGCCGTGTCTCGTCGGCATACACAAGGCCCAGCCGGCCACGCTGGTGCAGCTCGTGGATGATCCCGTATGCCGTGCCCCAGGCGCTGGTGGCCAGCGCACCGGTGTTGCAGTGCGTCACGACCCGCACCTTCTCCTTCGCTACGTGCGCAAGGATCCAGTCCGCGCCACACATGGAGAGCTGGCGGTTCGCGGCCTCATCGTCGGTCACGACCTGCCGGGCGAGGCCGAGGACCGTGGCGATCCCCGAAGAGAGGGACCCCCGGACCTGGTTCACGCCCCAGGCGAGGTTGACCGCCGTGGGCCGGGCGTCACGGATCCTGTCGATCTCGCTCTCAAGCCGTGCCGCATCCCAGTTCTCATCACCGGCCTGGACCATTGCCAGCGCGACACCCAGCGCCCCAGCCGCTCCCAGAGCAGGTGCGCCACGGATCACCAGGTCCTGGATCGACGTGACGAGGACGTCGACGGTCGTGACGTCGATGTACTGCTCAGCGGCCGGCAACACGGTCTGGTCGATGAACCGGATCATCGGTCTCGGATCGTCCAGCCACTCAATCGCGCGCACCATCGAGTCTCTTCCTTCCCAACCAGAGGAGGATGCAGGTCCCGGAAGATGCGCCCTCCTGGTATGCAGTGTGTCGTATGACGTGCGGGCGCGGGATCGAAGGTTGGCAACGCCCGTCGTCGGACCAGGAACGGAGACCCCATGCTCATGCACAAGGAACGCGAGCTGATCATCGAGTACGGCCGGCGGATGCTCACAGACGGACTGACGGTGGGAACATCGGGAAATATCAGCGTCCGCGTCGGCGAGAACATCGCCATCACGCCCAGCGGCGTGGAGTACGAGGCGTTGGCACCGGAGGACATCAGCGTCATCACCCTTGACGGAGACCACGTGGACGGGCCGGACAACCCGTCGTCGGAGGTGCCGATGCACACCGTCGTCTACCAGAACACCGATGCCCTTGCGGTCGTGCACACCCACCCGGTCTACGCAACGGTTCTGGGAACACTGGTCGACGAGATACCGCCCATCCACTACATGCTCGCTCTCTTGGGGGGACCTGTCAGGGTCGCGCCGTATGCGCAGTTCGGCACCCAGGAGCTGGCAAGGAGGTGCAGCGAGGCGATGAAGGACCGGTACGGCGTCCTGCTCCGGAACCATGGAGCCACCACCTACGGCGGCACCCTGGCCAAGGCATACTCGCGGAGCATCTACCTCGAGTGGCTGTGCCGCATCTACTGTGAGGCGAAGGCTCTGGGCGAGCCCCGACTGCTCACCGCGGCTGAGTTCGACGCGGCCGCCGGGCCGGTGAGCACCTACGGCCCGTGAGCCCTTCCACCGTGTCCGGAGCGACCTAAGGTTTCCCTTACGTCGCCGTTGACACGGACAACGACGACCTACGCATACTGCTGGGAAGCTGGGTCGGTGTCACCATCGCACGCTAGTCCAGTTACGGGTCGAGCCCTGCCTCGGCTACGTGGTGGAACACCCAGATGGCGTGCTGCTCTTCGACACGGGCATGGGATCGCACCCCGAGGTGGATGCCCGCTACCGGCCACGGCGCACCAACCTCCGCACGTCGTTGGCCGCCGCAGGCACCGACCTTGTCCACATCACACACGTCGCCAACTGCCACCTGCACTTCGACCACTGCGGAGGAAACCCCCAGCTGGTCGGTCGACCCGTGTTCGTGCAGGCGGGAGAGCTGGCCGAAGCTGGCCGAAGCACGTAACACAGCGGACTACACCCTTCCCGAGCTCCTCGATGGGGGCCGATTCGACGAGCTCGACGGCGAGGCCGAGGTCTTGCCCGGGGTCTTTCTCATACCGACGCCGGGCCAGGTGGGGGACCTTCTGCCCTGACGGTCAAGGGAGCCGGCTGGTCACGATTCGGATGCGACAGCTGAACCCCGCTGGGCGCTCGACCTTCATGGGTCCCGCGTCGTCCCACTGCCTCGATCATGACCGCACACCAACACACTGAGCCATTTGGGCGCCCCGGAGCCCCCGCACAGCGTCGTCTCCCAACCCTCGGCCGCGATCTTCGACACCACCATGTTCGTCGCCGGCGGGGTCGCCGCCATCCGCACCTCGGCGCGCTTCGTCGCACCTCTGCGCTGGTTGGGGGTCGCGTAGGGCGTCGTCGCCCTGTCGCCATCGCACTCACAGTCTTCGCCCTGGGCTGGG
>DASVHT010000364.1:0-4408 GCA_036382455.1 Dermatophilaceae bacterium | reverse complement strand
TTTCTTCTCGGCGTGCTGCTGATCTGGGTCGTGGTCGGGCTCGAGATCTACGTGGCGCGGTACCTGGTACTGGCACAGACCCTGCAGCGGCGGTCCTTCCGGTCGGAGAAGGCCCCAGCCCCCAGGGACGCCACCACAGAGCGACGCCTTGCACAACTTGGACGAGCCGATGACGGGAACGTGACCGTGTACAGCGGCTTCTCCCCCTTTGTCGGCGGAGGGCTCGCCAGAGACGGCTGGTCCTTCGCAGTCGACGTGAGCCGCCCCAAGGACGAGGGAAGTCGGCCGACGGCGTTCTCGATCACGGAACTCCACGGGCATGTGCGCCGGGCCCTGGACGGGATCGACCTCGACGGCCTGGAAGTGCAGGACCGGCTCTTCGTCAACGGACAAGATATCCGTGATGACAGCAGGTTCCTGCCAAGCCCCACGGCAAGGCCCGTGACGGCCGTCCCTGACGACGTCGTACGCGAATGTCTGGAACACCCGGACAACCTCGTGCGGCACTACTTGTGGGTGCGGATGTCGGGCTGGCGGGGAGAGCTCGTGCTCAACCTGTACCTGCGCCTGGCGCTGGTGTCGCAGCACTTGTTCGTCGAGGCGAGCTACGCCCTGCTCGTGCCGCTACAGGAGGAGTGCTACGAGGTCGACCGGCTGTCGCCGGAGCCAAGCCCGAGCCAGCTCGTCCGCCTTGTCGGCCGCGCACTTCGCACCTGCCCCCAGCAGGCCCTGATCGCTTACCCGAACCTCGCACACGCCGTCTTGCGCCCCATCTCTCTGATGCGACGCTCCTCGGCCGACCGGCGGGCTATTGCCTCCGACCTCGCTTTTGACTACGGTGCGACGACAACGGTTCGGCAGGCCGCCGCCGGCACCCTCTACCGGCGATATTTTCAACGGCTGGACGTGGACATGTACAACAAGATCGCAGAGAAGCGAGTCTTCTCGGCGATCACTGATTTTCTCGACGAGCACGGTATCGACACCGGCGAGCTGGTCCAGCGACAGACCATGATTTTGAACAACGGGGTGATGCTCAGCGGCGGGTCGAGCGTCAACTCGGGCTCTCTTGCCGTGGGCGAGGGTGCGAAGGTGACCCTGAGGACCCGTCTGACGCCGCAACGCAGCGCTCCGCCGGTGGTGCCAACAGGGACGGGCGCGCCGTGACTCACAACGAGGGCATCATCTTCAACGGGCCCGGACGGCTGGACGCAGACGTCCTCGCGGTAGGCCGGGGAGCGCACGCCAAGCAGGGTGGGTTGGCGCCGGCGGCATTCGAGGACGTGGATGCCCGGCTCGTAGACCTCATCGCCCAGATCAAGGACAGGCGTGAGGATTTGGACGACGGCGAGGAGCTTGCCGACACGGCAGAGTCGCTCCGCTCAGAGCTGGCCAAGGACGCACCCAACCGCGTATCCGTGAAGGCCCTCCTCGAAGGCTTGGTAGGTGGCGTGGCGTCTGTCACCGAGTTGGCTACGTTGGTGAGTTCCGTGCAGACAGCAATCGGCAATCTCTTCTGACCGGAGCGGGCCGTGGCCCTCAGCAACCCGGATGCAGGAGCAAACCGACGACTCGGTGCGAGTGGCGGTGGAAGCCGCTGGGTTAACCCGCTCTTGCGCGCCATCATCGCTGGCCCGCTGGTCCGTCGGGCGTGTCGCCGCTGCCGTCCTAGCTCTGCACTTGGCGCCTACCCGCGCTGCTTCGGGTCCAGTGCCGCGCGGTGTGCAGATCATGACCACCCAGCTTTGGAGACGCCCGCGGCCGGGCGGCCGCGTCAGCCACGGCCGGGGCACAACCGTCGTCGTCCTCGGCGCCCTCGTCTTGGGCAGCGGGTGCGGGTCCCACCGCAGCGGGAGTGCCGCCCCTGCTGGTCCGTCAATGGCAGTCACCGAAGCGGTCAGCCCGACGCCGGCACCCGCGCCTGGTCCACCGGTGTCTACGGCCCCGGTACCCGTTCCCACCACCGGGCCGGTGACTGAGGCCGAACCACTGGCTGGAAAGGTCGTTGCCATCGATCCTGGGCATAACGGCGGCAACGCCGTGCACGCCCGTGACATCGCCACCCAGGTCGAAATCGGCAATGGCAGCAAGGAGTGCGACACCGTCGGGGCCCAGACAGCTGACGGCTACGGCGAGCACGTGCTCAACTTCGACGTAGCCGAGCGGTTGCGTGACCGGCTCGCCGCGGCCGGCGCTCAGGTGGTGCTCACCCGCACCGACGACACCGGCTGGGGACCGTGTATCACCCGCCGGGCCGGCATCGGCAACGACGCGCATGCCACAGCGGCCATCTCGCTGCACGCCGACGGCGGCCCTGCGGGTGGGCGTGGCTTCCACGTCATTCTGCCCGCCACGGTAGCCGGGCATAACGAGGCCATCGTGGCCCCGTCCCGGCGGCTCGGCCAGGCCGTGCACGCGGCCTTCGCGGCAGCGACCGGCGAGCCGATCGCGGACTACGTGGGTAGTGACGGATACGCGTTGCGCTCCGACCTAGGAGGCCTGAACCTGTCTACCGTGCCTAAAGTGTTCATCGAGATGGGCAACATGGACAACCCCACCGATGCTGCCCGGTTGGAAACGCCGGCCTACCGCGACCTGCTAGCGATCGGGATCGCGGCCGGTGTCACTGCCTACCTCACCGGTGGCTAGCTAGTGAGGAAGGCTGCCGGCTATGGGACACAGGACACGACGTGCGCAACTTAGACCACCTGGCACAGGACCGTACATACGGCACACGGGGGTAAACACTAAAAGGCACAATGAGTCTAAAGGGGTACGCGCATTCCCGGTCGGGTCCCGACCGAACGGGGGAAGGCGCAAGATGTCTGGATTCCTGTTGTGCCCGCGCTGCGGGGGCGAGCTCGCGGGAGCAGCCGGCCGGTCTTGTGACCACGGCGGCGACGCGCTGCCAGGGTCGGTCGAGGCGTCCCCGCCGTCTACGCCGGTGGACTACCTTCCAGCTCCGCCTCGAGTGGAGTCCCCTCCCTCGGAGGGGTGGCTCGGGGCCCACCCTCGGACGACTGGCTCGGTAGGTGGGCAAAGATGACCGAGCCGACTAGGGCCACCTTCTGTACCCAGTGCGGCACCCGACTGGAACGGGGACTGGCCTTCTGCACCGCCTGTGGCACGGCTGCGGGCGTGACAGAACCCGTAACGACCAGCGCGGCGGCGGCGGGTCCCGCGGACCCGATCCCTCCGACGCAGCAGGTCGAGCACTCGGCCATTCGGGAGCCCGTGGTGAGGTACCCAGTGACGCCGCCGCGGGCTGCCAACGGCTGGAGGGGCGAGCCTGGCGAAGGCTGGGTGGAGGAATCAGCTGATGCCGATACCGGCCGGGCAGCGCGGGGCTCTCGCTCTGGGCTCCTCACCGGCGTCGTCGTCTTGTTGGTGCTTGCGGTCGTGGCGGCTGCAGTTGCCTTCGTGGCGATTCGGCGGACGTCTCCGCGAAGCCCGAATGCCGACTCCTCTTCATCGACTGTCCAGCCCATCACGAGCGCGAGTGCGACGCCGTCGTACGCGCCGGGACCGACCTACGCGCCCGTACCCTCCTCCGATTTACCCACCCAGGCCGGCGCGATCGACGCCCTGCTCTCGATGTCGGTGTCCAGCCGCGCGGCGGTGGTCCAGGCGGCCGCCCAGATCGATGCGTGCACGTCCTTGGCCCGCGCCAAGACCGCCATGACTGCAGCAGCCACCACCCGCGAGACCGCCGCGAACAACGCCACCTTGCCCGTCAGCGCCCTGCCGAACGGCAGTGGGCTGATCAGCTTGCTCGTCAGCATGATGCAGGCCTCAGCGACCGCGGACCGGGGTTACGCCGCGTGGGCCGACGACGTCGCCGCCGGCGGATGCAGGGGAGGATCCGCGACCCACACCGCCAACTTCACGGCCGCAGAAGCCGCCAGCAGCCAAGCCACGGCGCTCAAGCAGCAGTTCGCAGCGGCGTGGAATCCCATCGCCACCCAAGCCGGACTGCCTACCCGAACCGCTGATCAGCTCTAGAGCCCATCATAGGCGGGCCGGCTCTACCGCACGTTCTCGACATCGCACGCCTACGGCTACAACAGTTGGTCACCGCCCGGACCGCCGGCAGCACTACTGCAGCGACACCTGCCGTCGAACAGCGTGGCGCCGCCAGCACGCCACCGCCCAGCCCGAACCAGCCCCGATGCCGGGCCGGGTCCCGCCGGGACAACACCGTCTATGAGTGCTGTGAATGTGACGCCCGCCTGCTCGGCGCCCAGAGGTGTGAGGACTGCAACACCTGGGGTACGGGATGCCGTTGAGGAACACGTCGCCCTGGGCCATGCCGCGATTAGGGATCGACCCGAGCGGTGCGGAGAACGCCAGGGTCTCCTCGGTCAGGTTCAGCTCGAGGATGTTGTCGTTAGGTCCCTTGGCCCCATTG
>DASVHT010000363.1:0-3129 GCA_036382455.1 Dermatophilaceae bacterium | reverse complement strand
TGTGTGTTGCGCCGGTTCCCGCCTGCTCGTCCAGGAGAACGTCGCCGATGACGTGATCATGCGGCTCAAACGCCGTCTGCAGACCCTGCGCGTGGGCGACCCGATGGACAAGAACACCGACATCGGCGCCATCAACTCGGCTGCCCAGCTGGCGCGGATCCGCGAGCTGACAGCAGCTGGGGAGGCCGAGGGTGCCACCCGGTGGAGCGCCCCCTGCGTGCTGCCAGAGCGTGGATTCTGGTTTGCCCCAACGGTTTTCACCAACGTGTCCCAAGCCCACCGGATCGCCCAGGAAGAGATCTTCGGCCCGGTTCTGTCGGTGCTGACCTTCCGCACTCCACAGGAGGCGGTCGCCAAGGCCAACAACACGCCATACGGGCTGTCGGCCGGGATCTGGACCGAGAAGGGCTCGCGCATCCTGTGGATGGCCGACCAGCTGAGGGCCGGCGTGGTCTGGGCCAACACCTTCAACCGCTTCGACCCCAGCTCTCCGTTCGGCGGTTACAAGGAGTCCGGCTACGGCCGTGAGGGTGGCCGTCACGGCCTGGAGTCCTACGTCATGACCGGAGCGAACCGATGAGCCCGTCAGCGGCCCGCCGCAAGGCAGCTGAACCGAATACTGCTGCGGAACAACGGATCGAGGTGCGCAAGACCTACAAGATGTACATCGGCGGGGCCTTCCCGCGCAGCGAGTCAGGGCGCACCTATGAGGTGACCGACAGCCGTGGGAGATTCCTGGCCAACGCCGCGATGGGCTCCCGCAAGGACGCGCGCGACGCCGTCGTTGCCGCCCGGGGTGCCTTCGGGACGTGGGCGGCCGCCACGGCATACAACCGTGGTCAGGTGCTCTATCGGGTGGCCGAGCTGATGGAGGGCCGGCGCGCACAGTTCGCGGCAGGGGTCGCGGCTGCGGAGGGAACCACTCCAGCTCGCGCGGACCAGGTGGTCTCGAGCGCCATCGACCGGTGGGTCTGGTACGCCGGGTGGGCCGACAAGCTCGCCCAGGTTCTCGGTGGTGTGAATCCGGTTGCCGGGCCCTACTTCAACATCTCAGCGCCTGAGCCCACCGGGGTGGTCGCCGCACTTGCGCCGCAACGCTCCTCCCTCCTCGGCCTGGTCTCAGTCCTGGCCCCGATCGTCGTCAGCGGCAACACCGCGGTGGTCCTGACCAGTGAGCATCGGCCGCTCCCCGCCGTCACGCTCTCGGAGGTCCTTGCGACCTCCGACGTACCCGCGGGGGTCATCAACGTGATTACCGGACGCACCGCCGAGGTCGCGCCGTGGCTGGCCTCGCACCAGGACGTCAACGCCATTGATCTCGCCGGTGCAGCCGGGGCCGACAACCTGGCGTGGGCCGACCTCGAGCGCGCCGCGGCCGAGAACCTCAAGCGCGTCCTGCGGCCAGCCGGCAACGACGCCGACGCGACCGAGCCTGACTGGTCGCGGGCACCGGACCTGACCCGGATCAAGGCCTACCTGGAGACCAAGACCGTTTGGCATCCCAAGGGTCACTAGCATCACGCCCCTCGACGTTCGCGTGGTGATCGTTGCCGGCCCGAGTGGTGCCGGCAAGTCACGGCTGGCAGCCCACCTCCACGACCGCTACGGGTGGCCGGTCGTCCGGCTGGACAACTTCTATCGCGATGGGGACGACCCGACCCTCCCGATCCTGCCGATGGGCGTTCCTGACTGGGACGACCCGAGGTCGTGGCGCGCCGACGCCGCGGTTCACGCACTCGTCGACCTGTGCCGGAACGGGGCCGTGAACCTGCCGACGTACGACATCAGCTCATCCCGGGCCGTGGGGCAGTCCGCCATGACGGCCGAGCCGGGCCAGCTGATCCTGGCCGAGGGCATCTTTGCTGCGGAGATCATCGCCGACCTGGCAGAGGCTGACGTCCTCGCGGCCGCCTACTGCGTCCACACCAGTCGATGGTTGACGTTCTGCCGCCGCCTGATCCGCGATCTGGCCGAGCGCCGTAAGTCGCCCGGGGTGCTATGGCGCCGAGGGCTGATCCTGTACCGGCAGGAGCCCGAGATCGTGGCCCGACATGTCGGTCTGGGCGCCCTGCCCGTGACCGCCACCGAGGCCATGACCGCCATAGAGGTGCTCGTCGGTGCGACCCACTGACATCATGGGCGCTACCCGACTGATCGGCGATACCCGAGTGACCAAAGGAGAGCGATGACGGTGACCGGCGGTTTTCCCGCTCCCGGACCACTGGATCGCGACCCGGCGCGCCCCGGGTCGTATGCCGGGCCGCCACCAAGCGGGCCCCCGGTGCAGCCACCGGGCCCGATGCAACAGATCCCGATTCTCACCGCGCACAAGCCGGGCATCGTCCCGCTTCGACCACTGCAGCTCGGTGACATCCTGGACGGCGCGGTCAAGGCCGTCCGCTTCAACCCCACGTCGATGGTCGGGCTGTCCGCCCTGGTGCTGGCAGTGTTCCTCATCCCGTCCGCGGCTCTGGGAGTCGGCGCGACGCATCTCACCGCCAGCGCCCTGAGCGGGTTCGGGCCAGAGGCCGAGGCCTTCCTCGGGCTTCCATCCTCATTGATCCAGGCGATCTCCACCGCGCTCGCGACCGCCCTCCTGAGCGGGCTTCTCATTCATGTCGTTGGCCAGGCAGTCCTTGGCCGCAAACCGGATATGGGCCAGACCTGGCGATCCACCCGCGGACGACTCCGGTCGTTGCTCGCCCTGCTCATCCTGAGCGGCCTGTTCGCTGTCCTGTCGACGGTGGTGCTGATCGGGCCCGGGGTACTGCTTCTGGTCAACGACGACACTTCCGCCGGCGTGATCCTGCTGCTGGTCGGCTTCCTGGGCCTCATGGTCGTGACCGTCGCAGTCTCGACAAAGATCTCCCTGGCCGCACCGGCGATCGTCCTTGAGGGCCATGGCGTCCTCCCAGGGCTGCGACGCTCCTTGGCGCTCACCAAGGGAGCAGCGTTCTGGCGCGTGCTCGGCATCACACTCTTGGCCGGGTTCTTCGCCGGTATAGCCGGGTGGCTGCTCGAGCTGCCATTCTCGCTCATCGGCATCGCCTTCATCGCAGTGGCAGGGCAGAACACCGAGACGGGGCAGATGGTCGTCACCTTCGTCTCCCACCTTTCGGGGCTGCTCTC
>DASVHT010000362.1:0-1967 GCA_036382455.1 Dermatophilaceae bacterium | reverse complement strand
GCACCTCGATGGCGAGGCCGGCTCGGTTGGGGTGGCTCATGGCGGGCTCCGGCAGGACGGGGCTGGGTCGGCGTCGAGGATGGCCGCGGAGTCGGTCTCGGCCAGCTGGCGCCGCCCAAGTTGTGGACACCGAGGGGGTGGTGCCCGGGTGGGGCCGCCCCTCTCGAAGCGGCCCCCGTTCCCGGCTACGGCCGCGGCCGGCGGCCCGGCTCGAAGTTGCGCCGGGCACGGGCCTCGGCGAGCGCGGAGGCGTCCCGCGGCTCCCCGCACACCGCGTCCGCGTGGCTGCCTGGCGGCGTCGGACGGCCTGGGCCGGGCCAGGGCGTCGACGGCGACCCGGTCCGCCAGGTAGAGCAGCACCCGCCCGACCCGGACCGCGAGGTAGCCGCGCCCGGTGCGGCTGGTGGCGTCGACGACCGCGCGGACGTTGGTGTCCCTGCTCGCCGGCGAGGCGGGCGGAGGCGATGACCTGGCACGTCCCGATTCGGTGTTCGGCTGACGGCATGGGGTGTCCCTCCCTTGGGCTCCCGGCGGCTTCTCCGCCGGGGTTGGCAGGGCCTGGGACATGGCCGCGCTGTCGACGCCGCCGGGCTACCGGTCCGACACCGGGGAGGTACGGGATGGAAGTCGCAGGCATGGACTGGGGCGTCGAGGCCCGATTGGCGGGACCTGCCACGGATCGCCGCCGGCAGGTGATCACTGCGCTGACCCACCTGGACAGTAGATAAGGAGGAGGCGCGATGCAGGGGACGGCTGTCAGGTGAGACGGTCGTGCCATGCCCCGCACTTCACCGATCCGGCGATGGGCTCTTGTGGCCGTGATTGCGGTGGTGGCGGCCGCTGTGGCCTACTACATCCAGGTTCAGGTGCCAGATATCGCCAAGGACGTTCAGATCCGCTGGGGCCCATTCGATGCTCCGAAGCGGTCAGTCTGGACCTGGGCGGGCGTCTGTCTCGCCGGCATGGCGGTTGGACTCCCGTTGCTGGAAGGGACTCGCTCGGCGCGTGCGGCGACAGCGGCTCGGGTCGAGGCCGTCGACGCGGAAGCCCGGCGACAGGAGGTAATCAACGGCGTCTTGTCCCCGTTCGCGAGTCTGCTCGGAGAGATCGCCGACCTTGACAGACGGGCAGGGAGTGCCAGGGCGCGGCTACAGGGGGAGGCCAAGACTGTCGTGTTGGCTGGTCTCACCGACCTCCTTGGCGGTGCGGCCAAAGTCAGGGCTACCTACTTCCAGCTCGAGGACGGGCCGCCCCGAGGACTCGTCGAGAAGGGCACCTACGGCCGGCCCGATACACCGAGGAGGGCTTTCTTGGCTGGCGAGGCGGCCGGTGATGCTGCGCTCAGCGCAGTTGATCAAGGACAGGCTCGTTACTGGCGCGAAGACGTCGATGCCTTGCCGGCTGGTTGGACTGGCCCAAAGGCCTACCGGACCTTCATCTCAGCGCCGGTTGCGACCAAGGGACACTTGTTGGGCATGCTGACTGTTGACGCGCCGGATCCTGACGACTTCACCGAGGGTGACGTTCCATCGGTCACGCTCCTCGCACGCCTGCTCGCCGCCGCGCTCAACGAGTAAGTCAGCCTGCCGGTTCATGAAAACTCCTCCCGGTCCATCCGCCAACCGGTGCTAGACGTGGCACTCTGACTCTGTAGACAGCTTCGAAGGGAGGGGTGGTGCGGAAGTTCGATGTGCCGCGTGATGACTTGCGCGTCGACGAGATCGTCAAAGACCCCGAGGCCTACTTCGAGAAGGTCCGCGTCAAGGTTCAGGCGGATGCGACTCACGAGATCGATCGGCGCATCGCCCGCCGCTCTGGCCGCCTCCGCTCGCTCCTAGCCCGCGCCGTGAGGCCCCGGCAGCTGACAAGCAGGTAGGGACGGTCTTCGCCCTCGCCGACTACGCCTGCTACCGCAAGCAGCGAGGGCGGTACCAGCAGGACAGAGTCCAGGCCGCGGGCTACCGACT
>DASVHT010000361.1:0-2557 GCA_036382455.1 Dermatophilaceae bacterium | reverse complement strand
GCCCGCAAGGGATCTTCGCCAAGATCCCCGGCCTGGGCGCCAGCTTCATGGCCCTGACCCGGGTGATTCCACTGAAGCGAGGCACGATCGAACAACGCGGCACTTCCCTCTACATCGACTGATCGCCCGATCGTCAGGGTGAACTTGGGAGGCGACGAGGCGGCGTACGCGGCTGAGGGTGCGCCGCTGATGGTGGGCAGTGCTTTGTAGCGGGGGCCGGGGCGCTGGAAAGTTCTGAGCGTTTGCCAGGACCGGGCCATGTCAACATCGGCCCGCGAGACGATCGTCCATCGGTGACCGGTACCGATCCTCAACCGCGACGCAAGACCTTGCTGTATGCGGCTGAGCGGACGTTCTGATTCCGGCAAGTATGGGGCAACCGACGGACAAATCCGGCCTCTGGCCGCGAGGCGGAAGCTTCGTGTCTCACTCAGTCGACCCCACGGAAGCCGGCCTTCTGGGCGGCGTCAGCATCCGTGAACCACAGATGGGGGTCAGCATGCCCGTAGGTTGGGTGGTCCGGCGTGACGAAGGTCTTTGTGTCCTCCCACGCCTTGACGGGATGGCCGAGCGGGATGGCGCCGTCGTCGATGATCGCTGCGGATCCGACGCCGTACCCGCCATCACGCACCTCCTCCAGCGCTGAGGTACGGCGGCTGTCGGCGGCGGCATCACCGTTGTCGTGGTCTGACTGCTCGTGACTGCGTCGCGGCTCGCCGGGTGTTGCCCCTTCCACGAGGTTGCCGTCAGCGTCCCAGACCTGCGGGCCTCCCGCCTCATCGGCGGTCCAGTCACCCGTCTGGCGTAACTCTTCACCGGCCGAGATGTCATGCTTCGCTGGGTCGTGTTCTCCGGCAAACTCTTCGGCGGACTTGCGCCGCTCCTCCTCATCATCACGGTCCTGCGGAGCCGCGCCGCCCTCCGTCTCCCCCTGCGGGTGCTCCGAATCGCCGGACGCTTCCGAAGCCGCGGCTCGACCGTTGTCCGTCTCGACCGTCGGCTCGGTGCGGGGCTCCTCTTCGGTCGACGCCCCGCTCCGCTCCCGGCCCCCGTCGTCGGTGTGCGTCCGATCCGCGTTGTCTTCCCGCTCACCTGGCTGATCCGTCACGATGACTCCTCGCTCGCTGAGGGCCGGCGCCTCCTGCCGCCCAAGGTATCGGAAAGTGTGCCCCAGCCCAAGAGACCTGAAACTCCGCTGCCCCTGCAGCCTCCTGTACCCGCCGTGTCGCCGGCGTGACCATGCAACGGGTATGCCCTCACGTCGGCAACAGCGTGCGTTCTCACGCCGCCCGCCGCTAGCGGGCGTCGCCTGACGTGCGGCCATGACCGGATGTCCATGGGTAGGGAGGCAGCCACCTGAAGACTTGATCGGCGCGGGTCATTAAGTGCAAAGGCATACAGGCTCTACGCCGCTGAGGATGGTTTGGTGACGCGCCGAGACATCGCGGTTCGGGGCTTGTGAGGGCCGGGACCCTCGGTCGAGTCCACGGTCGTGGTGTGTGAAGCGGTCACCACATGATCCGGTGGCCGCATCGGGTCGCACATCGCGGATCCCCCGCCCTTGGGCCCGACCCCGTTATGCGATGCAGATCAGCCCGGGGTCGCCGGCTGGAACGTCACCGAAAGCGTCCGTTAGCCAAGGCTCCACTTGCGGCAAGGCGGGCATCCCGGTGGCCCATCCGTTACCGGGCAGATCCGGTCATGACATCACGGCGTCCCGGGAGTACTGGCGAGTGACCGTGCCGGCTAACAGTCAGACGGACTGACCTACGGGAACGCTGTCTGGGTCATCGGGGCCAGGCATGGGCTCGACCGGAGCGGGAGGAAGGGTCTCCGGTGTATCCGGAGAGAGCGGTCCTGGGTCGTCAGGCACCGGCTCGGTCGGATCAATCGGCGGGTAGTTGTCGGGGTCTGGCCCTGGTTGCGTCATGTCGACAGTCCTACATGAACCTGTTGGACCTTGTGAGCGGAATGGGCTGTGACCGATGACCATCGTCACCCGGACGCTGATCAGTTTGACGTGCGAACGCCGACAATGAGTGGGGCCGTTCACCTTCCACACCCCGTCGATCCAGGGGACACTTGGGTCGTCTTGGCATCAACCAAAGGTTCTCGCCGCCGAGTTCATCCACGACATCGAGCCACGTCACCAGCCCGATCCTGACGCCACGGTCGGATATCCCGCCATGAAGGAGCCTCATGAGTCATTCCGTCCCCGCCGCGAACGTCCCCGAAGGCACCGTTACCGGAGTCGAAGAGTACGCCGTCGGCAACAACGGCGAATACTTCGCTGTCGGTCGCAAATGCCGCCACCTTCGCGCCGACCTCGCAGGCGGCAGCATCGACGCAGAGGGCTGCCTCGTGTGCCCCTGGCACGGGTCAAAGTACGACGTGAGCACAGGGCATATGGTCCGCGGCCCGCAAGGGATCTTCGCCAAGATCCCCGGCCTGGGCGCCAGCTTCATGGCCCTGACCCGGGTGATTCCACTGAAGCGAGGCACGATCGAACAACGCGGCACTTCCCTCTACATCGACTGATCGCCCGATCGTCAGGGTG
>DASVHT010000360.1:0-6066 GCA_036382455.1 Dermatophilaceae bacterium | reverse complement strand
GCCCGCAAGGGATCTTCGCCAAGATCCCCGGCCTGGGCGCCAGCTTCATGGCCCTGACCCGGGTGATTCCACTGAAGCGAGGCACGATCGAACAACGCGGCACTTCCCTCTACATCGACTGATCGCCCGATCGTCAGGGTGGACTTGGGAGGCGACGAGGCGGCGCACGCGGCTGAGGGTGCGCTTCCGAGCGCGCACGTGCTGCACATGGACGACCTCTACCCCGGTTGGGACGGGTTGGAGGAGGCCGTTGCCGGCCTGCACGACCAGGTCCTGGCCCCGCTCGCGCGCGGCGAGCGAGCGGCATACCGGCGATGGGACTGGGAACACGACCGGTATGCCGAGTGGCAGAGTCTCCCCGCGACGAATCTCCTGCTCGTGGAGGGTGTGGGCTCGGGCGCGGGACCGAGCGCCCAGCTCGAGTCGGTGCTCATCTGGATCGAGGCCGACCGCGACGTCCGATTCCACAGAGGCATAGCGCGCGACGGCGATCCGTATCTGCCTCACTGGCAGCACTGGGCCGCACACGAGGAGGCCCTGTTCGCGGGCGACGGAACGCGGGACCGCGCAGACCTCATCGTGAACACCACGGCATGGACCGGCAGCCAGGTCTGATCTTCCGGCGACTACTTCGAGCAGCGCAGTGACCAACCGAGGGCAGCATGCTGAGAGGACCAACAGCGCGACGGGCTGAGAGACTGCTGCGGATGTCAACCCGAGCCCCCGCCCCCGCCCCCGACCAGAGCAACGACCAGCCCGGCCTGCCGCCGGTTTGGCTCATGGCCTTCTCGCTGGTCGCCGTCTCGGCGAACCTTCGAACGGCCATTGCCAGTGTCCCGCCCCTGGCCAGCACCATCGCCGCTGATCTGGACCTGTCCAGCGCCTGGATTGGCGCCGTCACCACCCTGCCGGTGCTCTGCATGGGGCTGCTGGCGCCTGCGGCGCAACGACTGGGAGAACGCATCGGCGCGGTCGCCTCGGTCCAGATGGCGATGATCGCCGTGTTTGCAGGAGTGCTGTTGCGCTGGTGGGGCGACCAGCTCTGGGCGCTGTACACCGGCACATTCCTCGCCGGCTTCGGTATTGCCGTGGCCGGTACCCTGCTCCCCCGGCTGGTCAAGGCGGTCTTCCCGCCGGAACGCACCGGGACGATCACGGGCCTCTACATGTTCTCGATGATGGGCGGGGCTGCGGCCTCAGCGGCACTGTCCGTGCCGCTCGCGGCGAGGTTCGGATCGTGGCAGGGGTCCCTGGCATCCTGGAGCGTCCTCGCGGCGGTCGGTGCACTTGCCTGGGCGCCGGTCACCCTGCACATCTCGAAGTTCAAGGCCGCCAACCCCGTTGCCGCCACCCGGCATGGGCTGCCCTGGCGACACCGCACGGCGTGGCTCATCGCGGTATACCTGGCCATTCAGTCCTGGCAGTTCTACTCCAGCCTGGCCTGGATCGCTCCGTCGTATGTCGCCCGCGGTTGGGACCCCACGACGGCGGGCTACCTGCTGTCGGCGTTCGGCGGCGCCCAGCTGATCTCGGGTCTTCTCGGCCCGGCGCTCACCGACAAGATCCACGACCATCGGGCCTTGCTGGTTCCGGCCGCCGGGTTGGGGCTCGTGGGCATGCTCGCCCTCCTCCTGGCCCCAGATGCTGCTGCTTGGGTGTGGGTTGTGGTGCTCGGGCTCGGGCAGGGCGCTGCGTTCTCACTCGCGCTGGTGTTGCTCGTGGACTACGCCGAAACCCCAGCCGGCAGTGGACGACTGACCGCCATGACCTTCTTCGTCAGCTACACGATCGCGTCCTTCGGGCCCACCGTCACGGGAGCCCTGAGGGATCTCACCGGAGACTTCCACGTCATCTGGCTGCTCATGTCAGGCATGATGCTGGTCCAGATGGCGCTGGCGGTGCAGATGAAACCCGGTTTGCGCAAAGTGCAGTAACGGCTTCCGCGAGAAGCGCCGAGCCGTCATTTCGTAGGGCGTGGCCGGCTGTGCACCTGCACGAGCGTCGACAAGCGCGCCGCCTCGGCGCGGCCAAAGGCGCCATCGGCTTTCTGGATTGCCATGACCGCAACGGTATCGGTGTCATCAAGGTCAACGCTCACCCACGGCGCACCCCCTCCGAACAGCACGCGGACGATCTGTGCCCACTCGAGCGTGCGCGTGGTGACCAGGTTCCGGATCACCAGACCCTGAGTCGACGGGACAGCCCGGATGGAGGCATAGCGCCACAAGAGCGCCGAGACGATCACGCCGCAGGAGGCCAGGAGGAGCCGGTCGAGGGCCCCCCATCCAGCCGAGAGCGGAGCTGTCTGAGGCAACGAGAGCGCGCCACCGGCGAAGATCAGCAAGGACAACCCGGCCATTGTCACGGCGACCCGGCGCCCCCGGCGGGGACGGAAGACGGCATACGGGTCGGGCTGACCCCTGCCGGCGCCCGCCGCGCTTGGCATCAGAGCCTGCAGGCCGCGATATCAGTGACCAGGATCGCCCGCGCACCGAGGTCGTAGAGCTCGTCCATCACCTGGTTCGTGCGGTTGCGCGGCACCATCGAACGCACCGCGACGTAGCCCTTGTCGTGCAACGGCGACACGGTCGGTGACTCCAGACCGGGCGTGAGTGCGCAGGCCTGCTCGACCAGCTCGACGCGCACGTCGTAGTCCATCATCACGTAGCTTCGCGCCGTGATCACACCCTGCAAGCGGCGGGTCAGGATGTCGAGAGCGCCTTGGGCGGGGCTGTCCTCGCGCTGGATCAGGACGGCCTCGCTGCGCAGGATCGGGTCGCCGAAGACCTCGAGTCCCTGCTGGCGCAAGGTGGTACCGGTCTCGACGACATCGGCGATCACGTCCGCGACACCCAGCGTGATGGCCGTCTCGACCGCGCCATCGAGCCGAACCACCTCAGCCTCGACGCCCTGCTCGGCCAGATGGGCAGCTACGAGCCCGGCGTAGCTCGTGGCGACCCGCTTGCCGTCAATGTCCTTAACGCTCTTGGCAACCCCAGCCTTTGCCGGTCAGCTCGGCATACAACTGGTCGAAGGTCTTCACGAGGGTCAAGGGTAGTGGCGCGTGTGGCGCGTCGCATGCCACACGCCAAGCGAGCGTGGACTTCCTTCAGATAAGTTCGAAGGTCAAGTCCGAAGCCCTCGGACGGCTCAATTCGTGTGGGCGCTCGACCCCGAAGGAGCACCAGCCTGGCTCCGGCCTCGATATCGTTCTCTTCGGCTGTGTGGTCCTCGCCAGTCCCGGTGCCGGCGGAGAAACGAACCACGCGTCGCATGTTACGAATCGCCCCTTGCCGCGCGCTTTCCAGTCGATCGGCCTCATCCTCCTTCAGAGTGCGGTAGGTCGACGGGACGCGTAACACATAGGTGCCGGACGTCGCGGCTCAATTCAGCCGTTAGCAAAGGACTGGTTGAGTCGCGGTTCTCACAACATGCCGCTTGATTCTGTCACTCGCCGGGGAGGCTGCCTTCGCACCTTCCGACCGCGGCGTGCGACTCACCCTCGTTCTTGCGCGGGGAGTTGAGATTGTCTTTTGAACTGCCTCAAGGTACGGCGTCGCTGGGGAGGTAGAACCGTGGCTCGACGTCGACCATCTACTTGCACGCCGGGTGTCGAGCGACGCCGTGGCTGACCACCTGTAGGTAGGTCGGTGTCTCTGAGTACGGCCATGTGACCTTTGGGGTTTGCTCTCCTGTTCGCGTCGAGGGCATGACCATGCCCTGGAAAAGCGAGACCCACCAAGTGACGGCCCTCCTGCTCGCCAAGGCTCTGTTGGTAGATAAGTGCTCGAGACCCTGAAAGGGTCCGTTACCTCTACGGTGGCCCGCTGTGCTCAGAGTTGGACGCATGACGTGGGCAATGCGTCCCGGTGGAACGGTGACCGGACACATCGAAGTCAAGCCTCGGTGTCCGTAGGACGATCGCCTACTGAATGCTCGACGTAGGGTCTCTGGCGTCGACCGAACTGGCAACCCTGTCGTCACTGAGGGCGTCGCAGGCGAGGGGTGGGTCGGGGGTCTCGTTGCAGACAGCTGAAGGATGAGGTTTCCTGAAGTGTTCCCCGAAGCTGAATCTGTATTGCTCGACGAACCATGAAGACGACAGAGGAGACGTGCATGACCGAGAACGCGACCCTTCGCCAACTGGTCGGACTGGCCGATCAAGCAGCTGCCTTGCCCGACTCAACCCTGATCATGATCGACTGCCAGAACACCTACACCCAGGGTGTACTGGAACTCGAAGGTGTGCAGCCCGCGCTGGACCAGGCCGCGGAGCTACTCGACCGCGCGCGCAGCGCTGGGATACCGGTCGTGCACGTCATGCACGACGCCGGAGAGGGCTCGCCGTACGACGTACGGGACGAGATCGGCCAGATCGTTGACCGGGTGGCACCCCGTGATGGCGAATTGGTGATCGTGAAGACGTTTCCGAACGCCTTCATCGGCACCGACCTGGACCAGCGGTTGAGCGCCGCCCCGGGACGGGATCTGATCTTGGCCGGGTTCATGACTCACATGTGCGTGAGTTCCACCGCCCGGGGCGCGTTCAGCCTCGGTTACCGACCGGCGGTGGTGGCCGGGGCCACTGCGACCCGGGCGCTGCCCGGCCCTGGGGGCGAACTGGTCTCCGCGGCCTCCCTTCAGGGCGCCAGCCTGGCCGGGATCTCCGACCTGTTCGGCGTCGTCGTACCCACTGCCAGTGCCATCCGCGACTGATCCCCTCTGCGGATCGAACTCTCGCCCAGGTATCCCGGCACAGGGCTTCGTGCGAGGCACGCGTGCTGGGCGTGCATCTGGCGAGCCCCACGGTCGTCGGCTGGCGCACGAGCGCGGTCTCTGCGGTCGATCGCTCGAGCATGGTCCCCGTCCCTGAGCCCCGGTAGCCGCCAAGGGCCGTCCTGCTTGGTGGAGCCGGATCTGGGTTGAGTGATCCCGTCAGATATCGACGGAGTTACTTCAGGGACGATCAACACGAGGCAGTCCGGCAAGGTGCGGGACCAGCGGCTCTCCGAGTGCGTTCAGATGACGCGGGTGCGTAGCCTCCTGGTGTCCCGAAACTGTGCCCTGTAGCCGATCCTTGCCCGGTCATCGGGCCTTGACCGGGAAAACGCTTCGCTCCCCGACCTATCCGCTCGCCTGTGTTGGCGTCGCATCGCCGCCGGTTCCGCAACAGTGAACGTCCGCTGTCAGTGGACTCGGCGGGCGACGTTCTCGACCTGTGATGGGCCGGGCTCCCAGGGCGCGATCCAGGGGCCGGTGCCCTCGCTGAGATCGAGCACGCCGGCTTCCAGCCAGGTGTAGTGGCCGTCAAGTACCCGGTCGGCCAGCCGGTAGTCGGCGTCGTCGGTGTTGTCCCACAAAGCGTCCAGGAGCCGCTCGATACGAAGCCGCGACTGCCCGCAGAATGCGTCGGCCAGCTCGTACGCTGTGGTTCCCTGCTGTGGTTCGTCGGACCGCAGCATCTCGGCTCGCACGCAGGACGCTGACATTGCGAACAGCTCCGCGGCGACGTCGACGAGTCTGCCCAGAAAGCCTTGCCGGTATTCCAGCTTCTCCCGCCAGCGCGCCATTCCGTAGAACGTGGAGCGAGCCAGCTTGCGCGACGTACGCTCCACGTAACGCAGGTGCGGCGCGAGATCGCCGAACTCGCTGAACGCGGTCGGCAGGTGACCGCGGCCGGTTACCAGCTTGGGTAGCCACTGGACGAAGAACGGGGCCGCCTTCGCCGCGGCGTGCGCTTTCACCCGCAACGTCGCTTCCGGGTCGGCCAGCCTCCCGGCGGCGGTCAACTGCGGGTCGACGGCCTCGCGGGCCAGAAGCAGGTGCATGATTTCACTG
Organism: Dermatophilaceae bacterium; assembly: GCA_036382455.1. Lineage (GTDB taxonomy): Bacteria > Actinomycetota > Actinomycetes > Actinomycetales > Dermatophilaceae > UBA4719. The sequence goes on along the minus strand of DASVHT010000360.1, from coordinate 228 downwards.
GAGCCTTCAAAGATCCGGTTGATCCGCAGATCGCGGAGCATCTGCTCCGCCGGGACAGCCCGCTCGCCCCGTGCTGCCAACGATTGAGCGGTCTCGTAGCCGCGCCCGCCGCGGATCTGGACCAGCTCGTCGGCGACCAGGTACCCGATCTCGCTGGCCCAGAGCTTGGCCAAGGCGGCCTCGATACGGATGTCGTTTCGCCCCTCGTCGGACATCTGCCCCGATAGG
>DASVHT010000359.1:0-3468 GCA_036382455.1 Dermatophilaceae bacterium | reverse complement strand
TGAGTGACCTTGACGTCCCGAAGATCCACTTCGGTACCGGAACCGGCGAGCTGCTGGTCTCCATGGGTGCCGCTGGCGCCGATGTCGTTGGCGTGGACTTCCGCACGTCCCTGACCGATGCCCGCACTCGCCTCGGGGACGGGTATGCCGTACAGGGCAACCTGGACCCGGCGCTCCTGTTCGCGCCCTGGCCAGCCCTGGAGCGGGCGGTGCGTTCCATCGTGGCCGAGGGCGCCCAGGCGCCGGGGCACATCTTCAACCTGGGGCACGGAGTCCTGCCCGATACGGATCCCGAGGTGCTGACTCGTGTGGTCGAGCTGGTGCACGAGGCATCAGCCCACTGACCTCTGGGGCCGTCGGGGTTGAGGAGTGGCTCTAGCACCTGCTCGCAGGCTCCCTTGACGGGGCGTCGAGCCACCCCTCAACCCCGACCGGCGATCATTCGGCCGGTGCGGGCACAACCGGGGTGGGCACGAACGGAGGGTGGTTCCCCCGGCCGCGACGCCACCACACGAGGACGGGTGCTCCGAGCAGGGCGAAGAAGACGGCAAATGGGAGCAGCGCCCCGACGCCTCTGAGCAGCGCGCTTGCGGAGGTCGCGAAGGCGTCCCATCCGGAGCGCAGGCCGGCCATGAAGCCGTTCACCGTGACGGGCTCGTTCCCGGGCGTGCTCAATGACACCGCCAGCGTGGAGCGTTCGACGCTGGTACTGAGGGCGTCCAGCTGCGACTGCATCGCCTCGAGGTCAGCCTCGCGCCGACTCAGCTCGCTCTCGAGAGCGACGACCTGACCGAGGTCCTTGGCCTGGGCCATCAGGGCGCGGACGCGCTCGACGCTGGCACTCATCGTCTTGAGCCTGCTCTGCGTGTCGACGTACTGGGACGTGACGTCCGGCGAGGAGGTGGTGCGCTGAAGCACGGTGCCGACCGCGGCGAGCTGGTCAAGGGCGATATCGAGCTTGTCGGCAGGCACCGACAGGGTCAGTGTGCCGAAGCCATTGGCGCTGTTGGAGGGCCGGCCGCTGCTCGCCAGCGGCACAGGCAGGGGGTCTCCGGGGCCGCCGTTTCCGATCTGCTCGCTGAGCACGATCGCCTGGAGTCCTGCGGCGATGGTGCGCACCCGGGCCGCGGCGGTGCCGATGTCCTTCACCCGCAGGTCGAGGCTCGCGCTTCTGGTCAGCTTGGTGCCGACGCCCACCGTCTGGGTGCCCGGCTTGGAGATCTCGACCTGGCGGGTCGACGCACCTGGCGCGGACTTGACCCCGGGAGCGGCGTTGAGCTGGGCGCTTTCCCTGGCCGCGGCGCCGCTCACAGCTCCACTGCTGGTGCTCGCCCCACCGCCCCCGCAGCCGGCGAGCAGCAGGGCAGTCAGGGCCGAGGAGGCGCCGATCGCGATGATTCTTCTTGTTGTCGGAGCGGGGTGAACGCGCCGACGCGACGGGCGGGGTTTGAACGAGACCTGCATGGCTGACCTCCTGAGGACGATTCGCCTGACCTGCGGTACGTACCTTGGAGATGTCAGCTTTCACGTTCGTTCCGCGCCTCAGGTGTCGATTTGGTCACGAGGCTGCGGCGAGGTGCTGCGACCGGGAGGTCTCTTAGGCGGTCCTGACCCACCTGCGGGGCGGTCTCGCCATGGCCGCAGAATGAGGGCATGAACCCCAAGCCCTCTGCCGGCCAGATCCGGGAGATCAACGACAGCATCCGCTATGCGATGTGGTCGGTATTCAAGGTCACGACTCCCTTGTCCGCGGATCGCGCCACGGTCGCCGCCGAGGTTGAGACCCTGTTTGCCGATATCGCCGGGCAGGGTGTCGTCGTGCGCGGGGTCTATGACGTTGCCGGGCTGCGGGCCGACGCAGACTTCATGATCTGGTGGCATGCCGAGGACATCCGGGCCGTGCAGTCGGCCTACCACCGGCTCCTGCGCACCGAGCTCGGCGCGCACCTCGAGTCGGTGTGGTCGGTTGCCGCCCTCCACCGGCCGGCCGAGTTCAACAAGGGACATATACCGGCGTTCATGGCCGACGAGCGTCCCCTGGACTTCATCTCCGTCTATCCGTTTGTTCGTTCCTACGAGTGGTACCTCCTCGAGGACGACGAGCGCCGTGCCCTCCTGTCAGAACACGGACAGATGGCGCGCGACTATCCCGATGTCCGCGCGAACACCATCGCGTCCTTCGCTCTGGGCGACTATGAGTGGATCCTGGCGTTCGAGGCCGACGACCTGACCCGCATCGTCGACCTCATGCGACACCTGCGTGGCTCGGAGACCCGGCGCCACGTGCGCGAGGAGGTGCCCTTCTACACCGGCCCCAGGGTCTCCATTGCGGCCCTGGTCGACTCCCTGCCCTGATCGACCGGATCCGGGTCAGTCTCCCGTGGCTCCGTCGATGCGCTCGCGGAGCAGGTCGGCGTGGCCGTTGTGCCTTGCGTACTCCTCGATCATGTGGACGTAGGCCCACCGCAACGAGATGGGGCCGTTCCGCTCGGCGAAGGTGTCCTCGAGGCCCATCCCGCTGACGGCCTCGTCCGCAGCCAGACACTCGGATCTGAACGTCGCCAGGTCCTGCTCGACATCGGCGTCCGCGACGTTGTCGAAGTCACCGTCGGTGTCCTCGGTAGTGCAGTACAGATCCGGCAGCGAGATCCCGGCGGCCCTGCTGCGGAACCACGCCCGCTCCACCTCGCTCATGTGCCGAAGCAGCCCGAGCAGGGTCAGCGTTGACGGACTGACCGAGGGGGTCTTGAGCTCGGCGTCGGTCAGCCCTGCGCACTTCCACAAGAGAGTTCCGCGATGGAAGTCCAGCCACGACTGGTACATCGGGCGCTCGTCAGCGGCCCGGGGCGGGTCATGGCGGAAAGCATTGACATCCGGAGTCGTCATTGGTTCAACCTCCTGAGGGCGGGAGACGGCCGGACACGACTGGCTACTTCGGGGCTGGCTCCAGTCGCAGGCTGATGCTGTTGATGCAGTACCTCTGGTCCGTCGGGACGTCGTACCCCTCGCCCTCGAAGACGTGGCCAAGGTGGGATCCACAGCTGGCACAACGGACCTCGACCCGTTTCGAGCCGGTGCTGAGGTCGTCGATGTACTCGACGCGGTCCTCCGCGAGAGGTGCGTAGAAGGACGGCCAGCCGCAGTGGCTGTCGAACTTGGTGTCGCTGCGGAACAGCTCCGTACCGCACGCGCGGCACGAGTAGACGCCCTGGGTCTTGGTATCGGTGTACTCGCCGACCCCCGGCGGCTCGGTGCCGGCCCGGCGAAGCACGTCATACTCAGCGGCGCTGAGCTCCTGATGCCATTGTTCTTCGGTCTTGCTCAGGGGATAGGTGCGGCCGTCATTCATCGGGGTCCTCCTACGCAGGGCTGAAAACCACTTCACGACCTACACAACAGCACGGCCCCGGCGGACGTTCCCACCGGGGCCGTGCTGTCGTCGAGCCGAGATGATGCTGTGAGGTTGGT
>DASVHT010000358.1:0-4501 GCA_036382455.1 Dermatophilaceae bacterium | reverse complement strand
TGGGGGATGTCCCCGGCGATCGGCCCCGTGTCCGTGCTGCCCGACCCGGCCAAGGAGCAGCCGTTCTCGATGGACGGCGGCAGCGTTTCGCCGGCGACCAAGGAGCTGGTGGACGCCGAGATCCGCCGGGTGCTCGAAGCGCAGCTACGACACCGCGCTGTCGTTGCTGCGCCGCGAACGCGACCGGCTCGACCGGCTCACGGCGGCACTGTTGCAGGCGGAGTCCCTGGACACCGACGCGGCCTACACCATCGCCCGACGGCGTACCTCGGAGGACGGCGTCGGGGTGCTCACTCGCCGTTCTCCGGCTCCCGGTGCGGGCAGGTCAAGACGCACCGCGCGTGCTGCCAGCACTCACGGCCGTTGGACGGACCCCCACAGGACCCGTGCGGGCCGTCCGCGTACCGACAGACTGCGGCTGGCTCTGGCGTGACCAGTCGGAGGTTGCCCTCTGGCAATGTCTCCCGCCACGTCTTCAGCCACGCGAACAGTCTGCCTGCTGGGCGCCCGTGGGGCGCAGCCGAGGTCACCTCGATCGTGCTGCGGCCGCACAGCCCCCCGTCGGGTGATGGACTGAGCGGGCTGCGTCGTCGGCAACTGGGCATCCTGTGCTGCCGGAACGTTCGTTCTGGCAGCACACGCGCGAGGTGCCGCCGTGCTGGCTACCGGAGAGCCTCGTCGCCGAAGACAAGGCGGCCGGAGTCGTAGTCCAGGCGCATGGCTTCCAGGTGAGGCTCGACCACGTCGGACGGCAGCAGTCCCAGCTCCTTCGCCATCGCCCTGTACTTGTCCTCGGTGTTCCTGCTGCGGCCGGAGGGCAGACCATGTGCCTGGCGTGCCAGCACCCCGAGCAGGGCATCGAGTTGCGCCGGGCCTCCCTTGCGCCCGCGCACTGTCTGTGCCGCCTCACGAACCTTGCGGGAACCACCTCCGACAGTGATGCCCATGTACGTCCTCTCGAAGTAGTGCTCGTGGATCGAGGGTAGGTCGGCGTGCGTCACGTCCTCCAGGAAGTAGATGCCGGATCGGTTGCACGCCTCTCGACGGAGCTGTACCTCCACCCGCAGGATGCTGCCGTAGTGGACCGGGTCGGCACAGCCGACGAAGCCTTTCGCCGACATCTCCTGCATCTTGTCGTAGGCGCGCACCTGCCATCGGTCGGTCTCGCGGTACAGCGTCTGCACGCCCACCTCGTTGGCGCGCATGTAGGAGGTGGCCGGCTTCGTGCGCGGGACTGGCACGTCCAGCAGCCGTCGGAGCAGCAGCGCGGTGTCCCGAGCGCAGGTGAAGTCGTATGGCAGGTCCAGCCGCATCACTGCGAGCCTCAGAAGGGCGCACCGCCACTCCACGTGCATCCCGGCGTCGTCGTACAGCCGAGCGACCTCGACGGAGAGCTGCTGAGCAGTCGCCGGCCACAGGTTGTGACCGTGGATGATCGAGGGGATCGACACCTCGAACCACGCTTCCGCCTCGGCGTGTCGGCGACGACGCTGATCCACGTGGACGACGGTGCCGTCGGGCAACACCACCGAGCTGCCCATGACCTGGCTCGTAACGACACCGTTGCTGTCGACCTCCACCCGCAGGTCCTGCTCTGGCAGGGCGGTGAGAGCGGAGGGGTGCACTGCCCCACGGAGGCGCACCGTGTCGACACCACCGGGGCCACGAGATGGCCGTCGCTGCTCAAAGTTTGGGGTGCTGCGCGTGCTGTCAGAGGCGACCTTGCCCTTCACGCCGTCTGGCTGACGCCGGTGGGCAGCACAAAGCGGACATTGATGCCCCCCTTAGTCATGGTATGTCCGTTTCGCCGTCCCGGCCATACGCCCAGCGGCCGCAGGAGCAGCGAGAGACGGCGGAGCTGCTCATCGGTCAGCGGAGGGGCTGCATCGACGAGCTGGCGGATGTAGTCCTCTGCGCGCGCGGCGCGGAGGTCCCGGCGGGCGCCGATCAGGTCTGGATGATCGGCGGGACGGGTCTGAGAGAGCCGCGCCACTCGCGCGCGCTCGTGGGTCCAGGTCATCGAGGTTCTCCTGCATGGCGAAGAACCCCTTGGTCAGAGGGGCTTCACCCGGCGAAGAGCCTCGGCCGGAAGCGTGCTACGTCAGGATAGCGACTAGTGCCGGCAAGCCGAGACGAGACACACCGGCATCGAGGCAGGCGTCCATGCGTTCCTCGAACCTGCCCCTGTTGATCACGAGGCGTAGACCGCACAACGGACACTCCAGCACGTCGGCGGAGGCGACGGGATCGCGGACGAGCCGCTTCGGGCTCCTCTCGACCTCGGGGCCGCGCAACTCCGACCGCTCAGCCTCGCTGATCTTGCGGGTGTGCTTCCAGGCGCGCTGGCGCGTCTGCGGGTCGATCGGGCCACCACCGACAGCGATCTCCCGCGACCAGTACCAGTACCGCACCGGCGAGATGCCCTGCCTGAGCTGCTGATCCTGCTCCTCAGTGAGCGGGAAGCTGCGGAAGGTGGCCACCACCACCTCCTTGTGTGAGCCGGCGTCGCAGACGACCCGGAGGATCGGGTCCTCCGAGCGGGGTCCGGTGCTCACTGCTCCTTCCACGTGATGCGCACGGTGGCACGGTCGAAGTAGCCGCCTCCGGGCAGACGGCCATTGCGCTGTCGTGGGAGCACGGTGACCGTGGCCAGTAGGTCGACGACGGCGCGTTGACGATCGAGGCCGAGGTCCGTCCACGCTGCGGCTGCGTCGTCAGCACCGAGGAGCCCGTCGAGGACGAAGCCCTGCTGGCTCTGACCGATCAGCCCGTGCAACTCCTCCTGGCGAGCCAGGAGGAGCCCGTTCGCCACAGCGAGTTGTGCCTTGGTGAGCGCACCGGCGGCCCAGCCGCGTGCAGCCTCGTCGAGTCGGGCAAGGACGCCCGCGAGCTCGTCGTGCAGGGGGGCGAGGTCAGGGGCCGGCGCGCTGAGAGCCAGCATGGCGTCAGCGCGGGAGAGACGCTCGATCACGACGTTGGCCACGAACGTGTCGAGGTGCTCTACGTCGCGCACGACGTGGCTGCTGCCATCGCGGTCCGCCGCCCGACAGCGGTACGCGGCGCGACGACCACCCGGCCCGCCGCCCGCCGTGGTGTTCCCGGTGAGCCCCCCACCGCACACGCCGCAGAGGTAGAGCCCGCTGCCGAGGTACCTCCGGGCGTACCTCTCTGTCGTGCGTCTCGTCGGGTCGGAAAGCAGCGCGACGACTCCTCGCCACTGGTCCTCCGGCAGCAGTGGCTCCCACGTTCCGACCGCCACTACCTCGCCTCCGGTCCCCCGGAGGCCAGCCGTGCTGGGCCGGACCAGCACCTTGCGCAGCGCGCTTCCTGTCCAAGGTCGTCCCGTGGTGGTCACCTGGCCCGCCTGGTTCAGCGACCGCGCGATCGAGCGCAAGGACTCCCCGGCGAGGAGTCGCTGCGCAGCGTCCTGGACGACACGCGCTTCCGCTGGTCGGACACGAAGTGCGGAGTCACCGGGCGCGCGCTCTGCCGCCTTGACGACGTCGTACCCATAGATGCGTTGACCGCCCGACCAGGCGCCACGGGAGGCTGCGTCCACCTTGCCAGCCTTCGTGCGGGCGGCCGTCTGCTCGCTCTCGTACCGCGCGACCGCTCCGAGCTGACGCGCCACCATGCGTCCAGCCGCCCTGGTCAGGTCGAGTTCGCCAGCGCGATGGGTCTGTGTCACCACGTCACGCGGCTCGCAGACGTCGATGAAGTGCTCCAGCTCCTTCGGGGAGCGGTGTAGGCGATCGGTGTGCCAGGCCAGGACGGCGTTCACCTCGCCCCGCTCCAGGGCGGCGAGGAGCCGCAGGTATCCAGGGCGCGGCTTCTTCCGGTAGGCGCTGACGTCGTTGTCGACGTACACCGCCACCACCGACCATCCCAGTCGCTCGGCAAGATCCCGGCAGTCGCGCTCCTGCCGCTCGACCACGATGTGGGCGCCTGTCCGATCCTGGGACAAGCGGCAGTAGATGGCAGCTCGTCTAGTCACATCTAAAGCATGACATGTGGAACCGCCGTACCGACGGCGTACTCCGCGGTCGTCATCCCAGCTTCCGAGCATCGCTGCGCATCCCGGACCACTCGCTCAAGCACGCGCATGACGTCTCCGTTCCTGACCGCTGAGAATCAGCGGCCCGTCGCCGTGCTCCACTGCCTTGACCCTGCCGAACTGCCTTGACCCTGCCGACCTGCCTTGACCCTGCCGAACTGCCTTGACCCTGCCGAACTGCCTTGACCCTGCCGAGCAGCGGCAGGTGGCGACGCCATGGCAGGCGATCTGTGGACACCGGCCGCCGTCGCGGGTCAGCGGTGGACCCAGGCACCGCTCATCCGCCGGTCGTGACGCGCGCGGCCAGACCGGCGACCATCGGGACCACGGCCAGCAGCACGAAGGCCGGCAGGAAACACAACCCCAGCGGCAGGACGGCGAGCACCCCCGCCCGCCGGGCCACCGACTCGGCGGCGACCCGGGCGGTCGCGCGCTGCGCCACCGCGG
>DASVHT010000357.1:0-1568 GCA_036382455.1 Dermatophilaceae bacterium | reverse complement strand
TCCGGCGCCCGCGGGGGAGCGCCGGACCACCGCTCACGCTGACGCCCACCCGCCGGACCGGACGAGCAAGGCAGTGCCACGGAGCCCAGCCCTGGCGGCGCACGGCCAGACTGTGCCAGTGGAGGTCGTGATCGACCGCGCCACGAACGAGGGCAACGGCGTACGCGGGCACGCCCATGTCGAGCACCTCGACCGCTATACATTCGGTGTCACCAAGGTCAAGGGCTTCGCCGGCCGCTACCTCGACTTGGACCTGGACGATCCCGCGAAGAGGCCTTGACCATCTTCTCCCGGCCGTCGGCGGAGGCTCCCCGGGAGTGCCTCGACCCTGCGGTGCGCGTCGATCACCAGTTGGTTCCCAACTGGGCTGTGCGCCTGGCGAGCTGTTCGGGGTCTAGTGCCTCTCGGGAACGTTTCGCGCGGTCAACGCCGTGGTGCCTCAAGTCAAGTTGCTCGGGAGAGGGTGCGAGCCGTTGCCGTCGGATGAGGCGGTGGCTCGGGAGTACGGCGCGCTGGCTCCAGTCGTCGTGGCCGCCGGCCGCCAACCCCGGGCCCGGGCTATGGACCTGTTGATCGCGGCCACCGCTCGGGCGCACGAAGCCCGCCTATACACCCGCAACCCGCGCGACCTGCAGAGACTAGACTCGCGGAGTTGGTAGACGTCGTACCGGGTGTAGTCGGAACCCGACCGTAGAGCGTGCTATCAGAGGACTCATCCGGTTGATAGCATTCAGAGATGCGCCAACTTCTCGTCCGAGTGCCCGATGACGTACACGCGCGCTTGGCAGCGCGGGCTGCCCGCAGCGGCCGGAGCATGAACGAGCTTGCGGTGGAGTTGCTCGAGCACGATCTCGCGGATGAGCGCACAGACGCCCGGGCGCAGATGCACGCCCGGGCGCGAGCGCTGGGGGTACTGGCCGAGCCGTTCCCGCCAGGTGCGGCCGTGAGCGCGCAGGATCGCATGCGCGCCTTGGGCAGTACGCATGGGCTCGGACCGATTCTGGACGACCTGATCACCGATGGCCTCTAGACCGGGAAGCTGAGCTGAGTCGTGGCGCTCGTCTACCTCGACTCGAGTGTGTTGCTGCGCTCGTACCTGGCTGATGAGCCCGGCCACGTTGCGGCGAGGGCCTTGGTGGAGGGCTCCGATCTCTTGGTCACCGCTCGGTGGACGGTAGTGGAGGCCACGAGTGCGCTTACCCGAGCCAGCCGCGTCCACCGAGTGCTCGACATTGACGCCGCGCTCGCGGTACTTGCTGCGGACACCGGCATCGACGGCGCGATCACGCTGCTATCGGCGCCAGCAGCCGCGGTCGAGGTGGAGGCCGTGCGCCTGTGCCGCTGGCACGGCCTGCGCAGCCTCGACGCCCTGCATCTGGCGGTCGCGCTCCTGGCCGCTCGACCGCTTGTGGAGCCGCAAGAGCGGGTGTTCTTCGCCAGTCGCGACAATGCTCAGGCCGTCGCCGCCCGCGCGGAGGGGATGATGCCGCGATAGGCAAGGGCCTCCTCTTCGGTGCCGACCAGTACTCGCACTGGCGGCCGGAGTGGCCCGTAGGCCAGAGCTACGT
>DASVHT010000356.1:0-2948 GCA_036382455.1 Dermatophilaceae bacterium | reverse complement strand
GCTCGCGATCGAGCCATGGCACCGCGCGCCCCTCTATCCCCTTCCCGAACGAGACATAGCCTTGCACATCGCCGTACCAGCATGCCGGTCACCTGTTCTCCCCGCCAGCGGAGGCGGGGGAGACAGGCCGTGAAAGCTCATTCTCTTCGGCACAGCCCGAGGGCAGCCAGTCGGCGGGCGGCGGCGGGGCGGGGCCGACTAGCACTAGCGGTGCAGCAGAGTCACGCCGTGTATGCATGGTCGCGTGTTCCGCGTGCACGCCGGCCGGGCGTTCCACCCGCATGGCGGCATGGCCGGACGTAATCGCGTGCTCACGTATGTATCTCTGAACCGGCCGACTGCCGTCTGGCCTCGGCAAAGTCCGGGTCGACATCCCACAACCGGGCGGCCATCCGAGCGACAACGGGTGATCTGTCACACCCCTGACGCAGAATCAGCCTTCCGAGCGGGCGTCGTCAGCCGGAAACATCAACTTCGCCGGCGGCGTGAAAGCCCCGGGCTAGGAATACCACTCGTCCGGACCTGCTTGGACCCGGCGAGCACTGCCGCGCGGCTGGTGCTGCTCGACTCGGGAAGCGGCGGCTGACCCGCCGATCTGAAAGGACAATTGGATGCGAGCGCTGCAGTTCACCGCTTACGGGGGTCCCGAAGTCCTCACCTGGGGAGACGCTCCTGAGCCGCACGCGGGCCCCGGGCAGATCCGGATCGCTGTGCGTGCCGCCAGCGTGAATCCGATCGACTGGAAGACGTTGGCCGGGGCCATGTCCGGCGGTCAACCCATGGTGGGTACGAGCTACCTCGGGTACGACGCCGCTGGCGTAGTGGACGAGGTTGGCGAGGGCGTCACTGGTGTATCGGTCGGGGACGACATGCTGGGCCGCGGCCAAAATACCCAGGCGGAGTACGCCGTGTTGGACTCCTGGGCGGTCAAACCGACCTCTATCGACTGGGCAGTAGCGGCTGCGGCCGGCGTGGCCGGTGAGACGAGTGAGCGCGGACTTCGTCTGCTCGGCGTCAAGGCAGGCGACACAATCTTCATCGACGGCGGTGCGGGCGGTGTTGGAGCAGCCGCCGTGCAGATGGCGGTCGCCCGGGGTGTGAAGGTGATCGCGTCTTCGAGCGAGGCCAACCAGGACTACCTGGTAGAACTCGGGGCGACCCCCGTGCTCTACGGCGAAGGCGAGGTTGCTCGCGTCCGCGCCGCTGCCGGCGGTCCGGTCGACGCTGTCTTTGACGTCGCCGGCAAGACCCCGGTCGAGGACCTTATCAGCCTTGCACGCGAGCCGGCCCAGGTGCTGACCATCGCCAACTTCGCGGCCGGTCAGGCCGGAGCCCGCGTAACCGGTGGCGGCGCGGATAGTCATCCCAACGAGGCTCTGGCGGAGGTAGCCGAGCTGCTGGCACAGAACAAGCTAGTGATCAAGATTCAGACTTTCCCGTTCCACCGCGCCGCCGACGCCTACCGCATCAGTCAGGGCGGCCACGTCCGCGGAAAGCTCGTTCTGGTCCCCTGACCACAGCCGACCACCCGACAAGCCGAAGGTGTAGCGGTGACGCACTCGGCCCTGACGGGTCTTCACCGGCCTTGGCGCGTGCGGTCTGGCCGGCCGGCGAGTCACTCGCCCCAGTGGCTAAATCACGTAGCAATAAGCCTGCTCGCTGTCGAGCGGCTGGGTGGACTTGCCGCTACGGACCTAGAGCAATTTGTTCCCAAGTGGTCAGGAAGGTACAGCCCTCGGCTGCATCACCCACATCAGCGGTGCAGGATACGTCCGCATCGATGAGACCGCGCGCTCCGTCATAGTCAACGATGTGGCGCTGTTCTCATCCGTGTGAAAGTGGAGGACAGGCCATTTGGGTATGCTTTACTCTTCCTCGTCGGCGTCCGGTTCGCAAACCAGGGCGGTCGGCAGGAGGTCGGCGTACTGCTCGCGGATGTGGCCAAGCCCTTCCTGGAGCGTGGGGTCGTGCTCAAGGTTGCTGGTCATGAAGGCAAGGCGACGGCGGTTCTCGTCGAGAATGTCGCGCCAGCGGCGGACGTAGACCCGGACGCACGGACGACCGCTCTTTGCTGGAGGCGCGAGCACCTGGCCGAGCGCCTGGGTCTCCTCGGTGAAGCGGTTCTCGACGCTGGAGTCGTAGTCGGTCCCGGTCAAAATGAAGTCCCAGTCCACCTTGTCCGTTGCAAAGGCCTTGTTCTCCAACACCGCGTTGGCGTAGTCCTCGATCTGAAGCAGCTCCTTACGCCCGAGCGTGATGTCGGGGGCCTTCAGCTCCACGACGAGGTGCCGGGTCCGGTCAAACTCCTGTGCCTTGACCGCGAGGTGCAGATCGACCCGGCCGCTCCTGCCGTCCCAGCGCTTGACCGACTCGACGCCCTTGGTGGGCAGTCCTTCCAGCTTGAAGTGGGTGCGCAGCATTTCGGTCAGGCCGCGCTCGCTGTTCATCAGGTGGTAGGCCTCGCCGAAGATCCATAACTCGCGCGTCGAGCATCCGGTGAAGGTGGTCTCGCTCGCCGACAGTGCCCGAGTCGATGGGATCGAAGAGCAGGTGCTCCAGGCCGCTAAGAAATTTGTTGCGGCTAGTGACCAGGTTCACCGCCCTGATGATCGCCGGCAGCGTTCACATCGCTTCAGTGGCGCGCTACGTCGAACACAAACAGCGATAAGAGGCATATAGCGTCGGGTCCGGGGCTGGGCTCTGCCCCGTCGATAGCCTGATGCGCGTCGTTTGGTCGAGGGAACCCTCCCGGCACGAAGTCGAGCCGCCAGGGCAAACCTGTTGTGTCCGTATGCACCGCACGTGTAGACGGATACGGCGTATTTTGCTGCCAGTTCGACCATAGTTGGCAGCCGATCACCGGATCTACGTCGACCAGCTTGGATGTCAACGCGAAGATCGGCAGCAACTTGGTCATACGGACCGCGTGGACGTCTGGGCGTCGGTGC
>DASVHT010000355.1:0-1961 GCA_036382455.1 Dermatophilaceae bacterium | reverse complement strand
GACCACGCCCGCTCAACGCTCCCCGCAAAGCGCGCACATCTAGCCGCGATCCGCGCAGGTGGACGACATGCGTCATTCCGCCGCGTGTGACGTGAGTTTTCCACTCAGGGGTCGGCTTCGACGAACATCCGCCTACCGTATTCTGCGGGTTCCATACAGGACCCCCGGCCGTTGGCGGACCTAGCGAATCGGATTTGGCTTGCTCTCGGCGAGTCTCATTCGGGAGGGTGTCGAACAGTCTCAGCTCGCCGTCGCGGGTTGAGCAGGCAACAGTCGTCGATGAATTCGGCGACGCTGTCGTTGTTGATCCGGTAGGTCGACGTCGCGTCGCTCACTGCAGCGGGCGGGTCAAGTCGGCCGCGCTGTCGGTGGTCGTCCCAGCCGGCTACGGCCCAAGCGAGCACGGCCGGAAGCTCAGCACAGAGACGATCCTCGAGACCCCGATCCTCCCTGCCGAGTAAGGAATGGTCGAACGGGATGGCGAGCGGCCTCGCCCAGAGTGCTGGGTCGTCGGCGGGCACCTTTGGTAGGTGGTTGGTGATGAGGAACGGCAAATGCGACGGTGTGAACTCGATGAAGTCTTCGACCTTGGTGGTTGGGCCGCGGGTGCCCGTTCCAATCGCCTTCGCGGCCTCGGCTCACCGTGGCTCTCTGCGCAACCACCCCGCGGAGCCCCTGCCACAAAACGAGCATCCGGTTACCACATGTGCGTCAACACGACCCGGGTCGGACACTCCGATCCCGCGTGAGCTCTCCGGCTCTATGTCCACGTCCTGCGGAAGGCCGCCTCTGGTGTCGCGGACGGCTTCGCAGGGGCGATCGAGCAGGCTGCCGTTAGCAAGCCTGTTAGCAAGAGCGGCGGTGTTAGCAAGATCTGTTAGCAAATCTGCCAGAAACCAGCTCTGGGGACGACGAAACCCGCGGGCCAAGGCTCTGACCTGCGGGTTTGTGGTGGCCAGGGGCGGGGTCGAACCGCCGACCTTCCGATTTTCAGTCGGACGCTCGTACCAACTGAGCTACCTGGCCTTGCATGAAGCTGCGTGCGGTAGGCAAGAACTGGCGACCCCGACCGGACTCGAACCGGCGACCTCCGCCGTGACAGGGCGGCGCGCTAACCAACTGCGCTACGGGGCCTTGGGTAAGGCCTTTGATGCTATCCCCTAGGGGAATCACTGCGTATCCCCAACGGGATTCGAACCCGTGCTACCGCCGTGAAAGGGCGGGGTCCTGGGCCGCTAGACGATGGGGACCCGGAAATGCTCACCCGGACCACTCGCCGCTAGCGAGCAGCAGCTCGGATCCGTCGAGGACTAGGGAAGCATATGGGAGAGGGCACTCAATCACCAAAGCGGGTCGTCGCCTCAGGCCGGGTTCGCCCACTCGAGCAGCGCCTGCACCTGCCAGGTGTTCACGATCCGGCTCACCGGCACCCCGATCCGCTCCGCGCGGGCGCACCCGTAGATCAGGAAGTCCAGCTGTCCCGGAGCGTGCGCGTCGCTGTCGATCGAGAACAGGCACCCTGCCTCCAGGGCCAGGGTGATCAGCTCATCGGGCGGGTCGGCGCGCTCGGGGCGCGCATTGATCTCGACGGCGACCCCGTGGGCGGCACAGGCCGCGAATACGGCGGCGGCATCGAACGAGCTCTGGCCCCGGGTGCCCCGCTCGCCTTCCACCAGACGCCCGGTGCAGTGGCCCAGGACGTTCGTCTGCGGGTTCTGCACGGCGGCGACCATCCGGCGGGTCATCGCCGCCGCGGGCATCGCCAGCTTGGAGTGGACCGAGGCCACCCGCAGGTCGAGCTGGGCGAGCATCTCCACGCTCTGGTCCAGCGAGCCGTCGTCGAGGATGTCGACCTCGATGCCGGTCAGGATGCGGAACGGGGCGAGGTCGGAGTTCAGCCGCTCGACCAGGGCGAGCTGGGCCTCCAGGCGCTCGGGGGACAAGCCATTGGCCACGGTGAG
>DASVHT010000354.1:0-3948 GCA_036382455.1 Dermatophilaceae bacterium | reverse complement strand
TGAAGCCTGAGGAACTCGGAGACCTGCGTCCTTCCGCCGCGAATCGCTCAGACGGGGGCGCGGTCACACGGGCCCGATGTGCCGCTCGGCCGTGAAGGGCTTCCGGACGGGCTGCTCGGACCTCAGACGTGCCAGCCTATGAGTCTTATCATCCACGCGTGGAGCCAGTTGAGGCGGTCATCCGGGCACAGCGGGACTGGGCCCAGGCCATCGTGTCCAACGACGCGGACCGGATCGCCTCCTACCAGGCTCCCGAATGGGCGATCGTGACCAAGAACGGGACCACGTCCGGCGAGACGTTCCTCCGCCTGATCCGGGACGGCACCTTGAGCCACTCGCGGATGGAGGCGACGGGGACGCCGCTGGTGGACGTGTTCGGCGATGTGGCGGTATTGACGGTTCGGGTGGTCAGCACCGAGAACCATGACGGGCACATCATCGACAACGACGAGTGGGCCACCACTGTCTTCGTTCGTCGCGAGGGGCGTTGGCTCGCGGCACGCACCCAGCTGACGACCGCCGCGTGACACGCCGCTTCCGACTGCTCGTCAAACGGGAAACCCGCGACCTGCTCACCCGGACCCGACAGTAACCAACCGGTCCCCTCGTCAGTAGACACGGTGCAAGCCATCGCGCCCTGCGCCCACAAGGTGGCCAGCCAACACAGACGGCAACGGGGTGCGTCATACCGCCGCCTGCGGACCGTCAGCGATGATCAGCTTGCTATAGGGCCGGGCGACCGGTCAGCCGTCGACGATGAGCGCCTGCAGCGGTCCGAGCAGTCGCTCCGACCGCCGTGAGGTGGCCTCCAGTTCCAGCAGCCGGTGGGTCATCGGCTCGCCGCCGCTGCGGCGCTCCCGCTGCTCGGCTGCGATTGGGCGCCAGAGCTCATCGACGACAGTGCTCGGGTCCCCGGCGATGTCGTCGATGTCGCGTTCTAGGTGGGCCGCCCAAAGCCGCAGCCTGGTCTCCCGCGCAAGCCCGGGATCGCAGGTGACGACGTTGACCTCGGTGTCGTTGAAGAACGAGTGGGCGTTGAGGTTCGCGGACCCGAGTGTCAGCCAGCGGTCGTCGACGATTCCGACCTTGGCGTGCACGTACACCCGGTCGCTGGTGTTGCCTGTGCGCGCGCGGATCGTCGTGGCGAGGAAGCGCCCGTTGCCGTCGTCAGCGTCAGCGAGCAGCGCGAGCTGGCCACGGGTGTCGTCCTGCCCGGTGTTCGGCTTGCCCGGCAGCATGATCACCATCCGAAAGTCCTCGGCCGGCGGGTGGCGGAGCTTGCCGGCGAGGATGTCGACGACCTCCAGCGACCACAGGAACTGGTTCTCCAGGTAGACCAGGTGCTGCGCCGAGCGCAGGGCGCGCAGGTACGCCTCGATGATCCGGAAGTCCCCGCGCGGCGCGAATCCGTAGAGCTTCTCCGGGATCGTTCGAACGATCTGCAGGTCCACGTCGCCCGCGCTCCTCGCTGTCTCCACGGGCGCCTCGAGGCGCTCCCCCGTGACCGCCTGCCAGCGCTGGGCCACGTGCCGGCTGACGTCGGCGACCGCGGGGCCGCGCAGCCGCGAGGCGATGTCGTGCCACCCCATGCGTCCGCGTGCTGGGTGTTCGAGGGTGTCATAGCGGTCCCCGCCGAGGTCGGTGAGGTCGATACCGCCCACGAAGGCGATCTCATCGTCGATCACGACGAGCTTCTCGTGATGACAGTGCATCGGGCGCTCGTGGGCGTCCAGCGCCACCTTGATCCGCGTCCCCCGCACCAGCTCATCACGCCCATCGCGCACCGAGGCCCGACGTGGCTTGAACACCGGCACCGGAGCCCCAGCCCACAGCAGCACGCGAACGTCGACCGACTCTGCCGCCTCACCCAAGAGGTCGCGCAGCAGCACCGGGGGCTCCTCGCGCTGGACCGCGAAGCCCGGCGTGATGCACCACCCTGCGATCAGCACGCTGCTCCGAGCGCCGCGAATCGCCTCCGCAAGCGCCGGAAGGTACGCCCCGCCCTCGATCAGCACGTCGATCGCGTTGCCCTCCCGCGGCGGCGGATCCCCAGCCGCCCACAACTGCCCGTCCTCCGGTGGAGTGCGCTGGGCCGAGCGCTCGATCTTGCCGAGTCGACGGGCATGGTGAGCGTTGGTCAAGCGCTCGATTCCCTCCCCCAGGACCCGATCGCCGACGCGAAGCAGATCGGCAGACATCAGGAACTGACGCCCAGGCGGGGAGGCGAAACCCCGGCGACGATGCCGGGCCTCGGCCGGCCGAAGCGGTCCGACCACACGATTCCGCACAGCCGGTCGTTACCCATCGTCACGCTCCCTGACGTACTCCAGCGAATCGGGCGATGCCCATTCCAGAAGGGCCCCACGCAAGCCCGCAGCGACAGCCTGTGATGCCCGCCCAGCTGCTCGTGAATCGCACTAGTAATAGCGCCGCCGGGATCCGCCGATCGGCACGAAGTTGAGCACGAGCCCAACGATGATGAGGATCACGCCGATCCACAGCAGGATCGAGATGCTGGCGAACCATCCGATGAGGGCCAGGATGATGCCGAGGATGACCATGTGCCTTGTGCTCCCTGTCAACGGGGTGCTTCCCCGTCACACCGACGATAGCCATCCCAGAAGGCTCATGGAGCCTTGCGGTGCAGATCGATCGATGCGCGGCTGGATGAACTCGTTCAGTACCGGCTCGAACGGATTGAGCGAGCCATCCCCACCGACATCAATGGCGTGACCTTCGGGTGCGAGTCGGCAACTACGACGACGGCCCCTACAACATGTCCATCGAGCCCGGCGACTTGATCGCCCACTACGAGCCCTCGACGGGCGCGATGACCACACACATGAGCCGCCCCGCGGGCCGATAGATCCAGGCGTCGAACGAGAACCCGCCCGAGGCGCACGCGACGTGCGTCATAGCCGCCAAGGACCCACCTTCAAGACCGTCCGTCCGAATCAGGGAACGGCCTGCGGCTCATGTGCCCGCCGAGCATCGCCGCGCTAGGTCGTCCCGTAGCCGTCGGCTTCCGAGACGGCAAACGGTCGACAAGACACGCCCGCACATGCACGGTCGAGTTGAGGGCGCTCGGGTCGACCGGATCACCGCCGAGGGAGCGCGGCCACGGTGCCGAGCCGGACGAGCTTGCGCCTTCGGATCGTCAGTGATTCCTGGCCGGCGTACGTCCCGCCCTGAAAGACCTCTTCGTTGTTGACGGAGGATCACCGTGCCCTGAAGGGACCCTGCCGTGTCGCGTGGTCTGCTGCGTCGTGCTCGGCGGCCGGGTGTTCTCCTGCCCGTCGCGGTGGCCCAGGCTTTCCATTTGTTCCCTCAAGGCCTCGGTGGCGATCGCTGGGGAATGGAACACCGCGCGCAGGAAACGGCATTCCCGCAGGTCAGCGACCTGCGGGAATGGTCGGGGTGACAGGATTTGAACCCTGCGGCCTCTTCGTCCCGAAGGGGGACCAGGTCGCTGTCGTGCTTGCTGAGCACGCGCGGCGGCGTTCCCTCAGTGTTCCTTTTGGGGGGCCCCACGCAGCAAGAGAGGGCCTCACCATTTCTGGTGCGGGCCTCTGGCCTGCGGGAATACCTGGTCGGGGTGACAGGATTTGAACCTGCGGCCTCTTCGTCCCGAACGGGGGACCACAGTGCACTGCCGTGTCATTGAGCACGTGCGGTGGCGTTTTGAGCACGATAGTGGTGCGTCTGGTTCGTCTAGTGCGGTCCGGTAGGCCAGAGTTTGTTCCTTTTTTGTTCCCTGGCTTCATGTCCGCTCCGGAGGCGACTGACTGGGCCGCATGACGGACGGGAGCGGGAATCTCCACCGGACGAGTCCTACGGGACGCACTTTTGCGTGCACGGTCCGGACCTGTGCGTTGCAGTATCAGGATGGTCCCGCGCGAGCGACAGGTTGGGAGACCTGGTACTCCATTGAACCCGACAGGGTCCGCA
>DASVHT010000353.1:0-5732 GCA_036382455.1 Dermatophilaceae bacterium | reverse complement strand
CCTGTGCCGTGGGAGTGGAGTCCTTCGACGCTGACCGGGGTTTCGTCATACGAAGCATCTTGTCATGATAAGAGTTCGATATCAAACTATTCGATAACGAACAGTACCAAGTTGAAGACAAATGGAGGATCCGATGAAGCGTGCCCGACGCCGATGTGGCGCAACCGTCACCAGGATGACCGCCACCGCGTCGTCATACGGTCTGGTCAGGAACTACTGCTCGTGAAGGTGGGTGCGGTCGCCGCCCGCCCGCTTGGCGACGTACATGGCCAGGTCGGCGGCGTTCCATGTCGTGAGGACGCTGGACGTGGCACCGCTGGCGACGCCGATGCTCACCGTGGTGTCGCAGTCGTCGAGGGCGCCGATCGCCGTGACCATCCGGTGTGCCACCAGGTGCGCAGCGCCTGCATCGGCCCCCGGCAGCAGTACGCCGAACTCGTCGCCGCCGACGCGTGCGACGAGGTCACCATCGCGGATCTCTCCCATGAGCACTCCGGCCACTGCCCGCAGCACCGCGTCGCCGGCGGCATGGCCCTGGGTGTCATTGACCTGTTTGAAGCTGTCGAGGTCGACGAGCAGCACCGAGACGCGGCGGCCGTCGCCAGAAGCTCCCATCGACTCGACCACACGGTCGAAAACGCGCCGGTTGGGCACCTCGGTCAGTGGGTCGGTATCGGCGGTTCGTGTTGCCTGCTCGTGCTCGACACGGAGCCGGTCGTAGGACTTCATGGTGGTCGCGGTGTGGAGTGTGCCCTGGCGCTGCCTCCAGAGGGCTTGTGCCAGGCAGTCGCCGTAGGCGAGCGCGGCCTTCTCGGCGCCGCCACCTTCCTGGTTCAGCAGGATGGCTCGCGTGTGGTTGACTGCGGCGCTGGTGAGCCACCCGGCGTCCGCGGGAAGGTCGGTCGCGGCGCGCTCGATGACCTCCAGTGCTCGCTCGCGCTCACCCGAGCGGTTGAGTGCGACCGCGAGGAAGGGCCAGCAGAAGGCGACCTCGATACGCTGGCCACGCTCCCCGAGGGCGATGGCGTAGCGCTGGATGGACCGCGCCGCGCCAGCAGGGTCTGAACCATCTGCAGCGGCGCACGCGGCGAGCAGATGGCCGTCCTGGCGCCACAGGTCGGCGTCGGGTCCGTCTGCCTGCTCGATGGCCAGGGCGGCATGCTCGCCTGCGGCCAGGCTGTGCTGCTCGGCGTCGGTCGCCTGGCCGACGCGGTAGAGCTCCAACGCCCACTCCAGATGCAAGGTGGCCAGGTTGCTCTGCCACATCGCCCGGTTCCCTGCCTTGCGGCCGTCGTTGGCACTGACGTCGTAGGCCGCCTGGTACAGGGGCAGGGCGAGCTCATAGAGCCTCAGCTGGTGGTAACCGAGGGCAACACCGGTGTAGGCGTTCTCGGCGACCACGCTGTCCTCGACACCGTGCTCCAGCTCTAGCTCTGCGTCGACCAGGTCCCTCAGTACGGCGTCCACGTCATGTTTTGCGTTCTCGCTGACCATGAGGCGCTGCCAGGCCCGCCCCGACAGGGCGCAAGCCCGCCAACCGTGGCTGCCTTTGCGCTCGGCCGACGCCAGCATGAGCTCGACGGCGCCCAGCGCCTCACCGGTGCGCCCCTGCACGACCAGCGCAACGAAGCGAACGAAATGCATCCCGGCCGCGCCGTCCGCAATATCACCGGTCGGTTCTCGCAGGAACTCCTCGGACAGCGCTAGCACTTCGTCGTGCTCACCGCACTGCGCGCGCTCAAGAAGACGCGCCACCGCTGCGTTTTCGCCATCCACGCCTTCACCCCCCCTTGTGTCCACGGATTCATCGGTTGGTGGCGATCACCGATGTCTCCAAGTCTCAGGGCCACACCATACGGCCACGCTCGTGGGTCCGTCCGTGGGATCACCTTGTTGCCCGAGCCGCAACACATCGGGCAGCCGGACGGGCTGGGAGCCAACCCGGTTGTGAGGGCATCCGGTTTGAGCCTCGGGTCTCAGCGGCCGAGACGCTCATAGGTCTGCTCGGTGCGCCTTTTGGCCGGGGCCCACCACTCCTCGTGCTCGCGGTACCAGTCGATGGTCGCGCTGAGCCCGGCGCGGATGTCCTGGTACTTCGGCGCCCAGCCTGTCTCGGCGCGCAGCTTGCCGGAGTCGATGGCGTAACGCATGTCGTGGCCGGGGCGGTCCGAGACAAGGTCGAACCAGTCGGCGGGCTTGCCCATCAGCTCCAGCAGCAGCGCCACGATCTGGCGGTTGTTCTGCTCGCCGTCGGCGCCGATGAGGTATGTCTCACCGAGCCGGCCCTGCTCCAGGATCGTCACGATGGCGTCGTTGTGGTCGTCCACGTGGATCCAGTCGCGGACGTTGGCCCCGGCGCCATACAGCTTGGGCTTGACGTCCTGCAGGATGCCGGTGATCTGGCGGGGGATGAACTTCTCAACATGTTGATAGGGGCCGTAGTTGTTGGAGCAGTTGGACAGCGTCGCCTCGATGCCGAAGGAGCGGATCCACGCTCGTACCAACAGGTCTGCGCTCGCCTTGGTGGCCGAGTATGGGCTCGAGGGGTTGACCGGCGTCTGCTCGGTGAAGCGCGCCGGGTCGTCGAGCTCGAGGTCGCCGTAGACCTCGTCGGTCGAGATGTGGTGCAGCCGCACCTGGTGCTTTCGGACCGCCTCGAGCAGCCGGTAGGTGCCGATGATGTTGGACTCCATGAACGGCCATGGGTTGTCCAGGGAGTTGTCGTTGTGCGACTCGGCCGCGAAGTGGACGACGGCGTCGGAGTCCGCGACCAGCCGGTCGACCAGGTCACCGTCGGCGATGTTCCCGTGGACGAACTCGATCTGGTCGGCGACCGGCGCGAGGTTCTCCAGCGAACCTGCGTAAGTCAGGGCGTCGAGCACGGTGAGCTCCCAGTCGGGGCGCGTCGCCCGGGTGCGCTGGACGAAGTTGGCGCCGATGAACCCTGCGCCGCCGGTGACGAGCACCTTCATGAGTGGTTCTCCTTGGGATCGGTTGGTATGCCGGGTGCGTGGGCTGCGCGCTCGCGCAGGCCTGGTGGGGTGTCGTCTCCGGCCCCCGGCCAGCCGTTGAACTCGACCTCGAGGCTGAACCGGTGGGCGAGGTAGCGGTGGTCCGAGAGGGCCAACGGCGCCTTGTCCTCGTCCAGGGCAAGGCGTCGCACGAGCAGTAACGGCGCGCCGAGCTCGACGTCCAGCAGGGCAGCGTCGTCCGCGGTCGCGATACCGGCGGTGATGGTCTGACGGACGGAGGCGACCCGGTGTCCGTCCCGTCGCAAGCTGGCCCAGATGCCGGGTTCAGCGGCATCGGCGCGACTGACACGTCCCGCGATCGCGGCCGGCACCCACTCGGCGACCAGGTCCAGCGGGACACCATCGACCGTGCGCACGGAGCGGCTGTGAAGCACGTCGGCGACGGGTTCGCCGGCGCCGGCGGCGGCAAGGTCGAGCGTCGAGGAAAGGACGGGGGAGGCCTTGAGGTACCCGAAGTCGATGACGCGTCGTGCCATCACCTTGCCCGACTCGGCGACGGCCGACCCTGCATGACGGAAGGTCCCGAGCGCCAACGTCTGGTGGAACGACCCCCCGGTGGCGAACCAGCCTGAGCCCTGGCGGCTCTGGACCAGCCCCTGCTCGCGCAATGTCTCCAGGGCCCGTCGGACGGTCACCCGGCTGACGGCATACCGGGAACACAGGGCGGACTCGCTGTCCAGGGTGCCCTGGTCACCGAACTCGCCGAGCGCGACCCGCTCACGCAGGTCTTCGGCGATCTGGCGGAACCGAGAACTTGTCATCAACTTGTACACTACAAGTCGACGGCCACCACGTCCACCTGCGGCGTCAACCCGCGAGGAACGGCCGGGACGACGTCGTCACCGAGGATTAGGGCGCGGACCTTTGCCGCTGGTAACCTTTCCCTGCCGTGCAACCGGCCGCGGACACAGAGAGCCTGGGTGAACCTGCCCCAAGGCACCGCGCAACGAAACAACCGAGGAGATACCGCGTGCCCCTGGACACTGCTGTCAAGAAAGAGATCATGACCGAGTACGCCACCAAAGAGGGCGACACCGGTTCCCCCGAGGTCCAGATCGCGATGCTCACCCGTCGCATCCTGGACCTGACCGAGCACTCGCGTGAGCACAAGCACGACCACCACAGCCGACGCGGTCTGCTGCTGCTGGTCGGCCGTCGCAAGCGCATGCTGCGCTACCTCGAGGCCACCGACATCACTCGTTATCGCGAGCTGATCAAGCGCCTCGGTCTGCGCCGATAATCGTTCCATTCGGGTGGAGCGGCCTCCTCCACGACATGTGAGGGGGCCGTTTTTTTCGTATGAGAGCGGGGCACTGAGCAACACCGCCCCGGGAGCCCCGGCTCGGCTGGTGCCCCGCCCCGAAGAAAAGGCTCAACCTATTGGCTCTACTTATTGAAAAGCGCGTGCACAACGACGATGCACGGCTGTATTCAGAAGAAAAGGAGGATCCCATGGAGGGTCCAGAGATTCAGTTCGCCGAAGCCACCATCGACAACGGCTCGTTCGGCACCCGCACCGTCCGGTTCGAGACCGGACGCCTGGCCAGGCAGGCCGGCGGCGCAGTTGTCGCCTATCTCGATGAAGACACCATGCTCTTGTCGACGACCACGGCCGGCAAGTACCCCAAGGAACAGTTCGACTTCTTCCCGCTGACGGTTGATGTCGAAGAGCGCATGTATGCCGCCGGCAAGATTCCCGGCTCGTTCTTCCGTCGTGAGGGCCGCCCCTCCACGGACGCCATCCTCACCTGCCGCCTGATCGACCGGCCGTTGCGCCCGACCTTCAAGAAGGGTCTGCGCAACGAGGTCCAGGTCGTCATCACGGTCTTCGCGCTCAACCCCGACCACCAGTACGACGTGCTGGCCATCAACGCCGCGTCCATGTCGACCCAGATCTCCGGTCTGCCCTTCAGCGGCCCGATCGGCGCGACCCGCGTGTCGCTCATCGACGGTCAGTGGGTTGCCTTCCCGAACTTCAGCGACAGGGAGCGTTCGGTGTTCGACATGGTCGTCGCCGGCCGCGTCGTCACCGCCAAGGATGGTGTCGAGGACGTCGCGATCATGATGGTCGAGGCCGAGTCCACCACCGCCACCTGGGACCTGGTGAAGCACCAGGGCAAGGGCGCGCCGACCGAGTCGGTCGTCGCCGAGGGCCTCGAGGCGTCCAAGAAGTTCATCGCCCTGTTGTGCAAGGCCCAGGGCGAGCTCGCCGCCAAGTCCTCCAAAGAGGTCCAGGACTTCCCGGTCTTCCTGGACTACCAGGACGACGTCCTTGGCGCTGTGGAAGAGGGCGTCTCGGGCGACCTCGCGTCCGCACTGCAGATTTCCGGCAAGCAGGAGCGCGAGAACCGCATCGACGAGATCAAGGCGGCCGTCAAGGGCGACCTCGCGGACAAGTTCGAGGGCCGCGAGAAGGAGATCTCCGCGGCATACCGTGCTGTGCAGAAGAAGCTGATCCGTCAGCGCATCCTGCGCGACAAGGTCCGTATCGACGGTCGTGGCCTGGCTGACATCCGCGCCCTCGGCGCCGAGGTCGAGGTCCTGCCACGCGTCCACGGCTCGGCGATCTTCGAGCGCGGCGAGACCCAGATCATGGGTGTCACCACGCTGAACATGCTGCGCATGGAGCAGATGCTCGACACCCTCGCCCCTGAGACGCGCAAGCGCTACATGCACAACTACAACTTCCCGCCCTACAGC
>DASVHT010000352.1:0-1692 GCA_036382455.1 Dermatophilaceae bacterium | reverse complement strand
GATCAAGACCCGGGCTCGGTCGCTGGCCCAGCAGCGGACGCCGCGGTGGTTCTCCACCGGCCAGTACGGCATCTGGGACGACCTCGAGGCGATCTTTCAGGCGATCGACCGCAGTTGTTCCGAGTGGGGGGCAGCACCCTTCCGTCCTACTAGCGACCCTGGGTCGCTAGGGCCTTGACGTTTGAGCCTAGTTTCAGGCAGTCATGCGCGCCTCGGACACGTAGTCGGTGACAGCCTGGTCGAGGGTGCGCAGGGCTTGCCGGACGGGCAGCGGAGCAGGTGGGTGGTCTGCGGCCCCGCGCGGTGGCCACACTCAGCACGGCGAGGCTCGGGGCGTCCGGGGGTGGTTCTTGGCGCTGAGTGTGGGCGGCAAGGGGGGCTTGTATCGGCGCGCTGGACGAGGCATAACGCGGCGCGTTATGCTCCCAATCGTGATCCGGTCGTTTCGGGACAGCGCGACGGAGCGACTCTGGTCACGCAAGCGGGTCAAGCAGTTCGACCCCAGGATCGAACGGGTCGCCCTGCGCAAGCTGGTCATGCTGGACGCCGCCGAGGTCCTGGAGGACCTACGGGTTCCTCCGGGCAACCGTTTGGAGGCTCTGAAGGCAGATCGGAGCGGGCAGCACAGCATCAGGGTCAACGAGCAGTGGCGGATCTGCTTCGTCTGGACTCCTGCCGGGCCCGAGGAAGTCGAGATCGTGGACTACCACTAGGAGGTGGACGACATGGCAACCATTGCGCCGATTCACCCGGGGGAGGTGCTCTTGGAGGACTTCCTCGAGCCGTTGGGGGTGACCCAGCACCGCTTGGCGGTGTCGATCGGGGTCCCGCCCCGGCGGATCAACGAGATCGTGCACGGCAAGCGCCGCGTCACCGCCGACACCGCCCTACGCCTGTCTCGTTTCTTCGGAACGACGGACCGGTTCTGGCTCAACCTCCAGACCCGGTTCGACCTCGAAGTCGAGAAGGACCACCTCGGGGCCGCCCTCGAGAGCATCAGCCCGCTCCGGTCGGCGTGATCTCACGAGGGTTCCGTCTGCGTAACGTGCATCATCGCCGCATGAGCGAGTGATACCAGTCCGGTATCATTGGCTTGTGGCTATGACGCTCCGACTGACGGACGAGGACGAGCGTGCGCTCGCCCTGCTTGCCGACGCTCAGGGCATCAGCAAGCAGGCGGCGACCGTGCGCGCCATCCGCGACGCGGCCGGCCGCCAGGTTCATGACGAGCGGGTCCGGGACCTGTCCGCACAGGCCCGGTCGCGGTACGCAGACGTCCTGGACCGGCTCGGTCGATGACCGAGTACCTCACGCTGGAGGATCTGCTCACGCTCGCCGGTGACCTCGGCGGCGGGGCGGTTCGGGACATCGGCCTGCTGGACGCGGCCGCGCACCGCCCCCAGGTGGTCCTCTACGGCGAGGCGGCATACCCCGGGCTGGACGCCCAGGCCGCGGTGCTGCTCGAGTCCATCGTGCGCAACAACGCCTTGGTCGACGGCAACAAGCGACTCGGCTGGTTGGCCACGGTGGTCTTGTACGGGCTCAACGCCTTGATGCTCGACGCCCCCGATGGTCCTGCCTACGAACTCGTCATGACTGTCGCCCGCGGCGAGGTAGAACACCCGGCCATCGCCGAGGCCCTGCGTACTTGGCATTGACGTCAACGCGGAAAGT
Source organism: Dermatophilaceae bacterium (assembly GCA_036382455.1). Lineage (GTDB taxonomy): Bacteria > Actinomycetota > Actinomycetes > Actinomycetales > Dermatophilaceae > UBA4719. Next base: position 18 of record DASVHT010000352.1, on the reverse strand, counting down.
CTGGATGTCTGATCCCTG
>DASVHT010000351.1:0-4570 GCA_036382455.1 Dermatophilaceae bacterium | reverse complement strand
CAGCGCCGCCCGACGGCCACGCGGAGACGTCTTCGAAGCGGCACTCATCACCTCGAGGCATTCTGTCCATGCCTGAGCGAACATCGCGTCGTAGATGGCGTTCTTCGAAGCAAAGTGGGAGTAGAGCGATGGCGCCTGCATACCCACCTGTCGCGCTAGGTCGCGCAGCGTGATCTGCGAGAGCCCTCCCTGACGGGCCATCTTCCACGCCGCATCAAGGATCTCCAGTCTTGTAGCAGAACGACGTTCGGTCACCCGGTCCTTGATAGGCGTAACTAACATGGTTAGGAGTTTGCCGCGCGAGAAAGCTGATGTCAAGGGAAGACGAACGGCTGATGGGCCACTGGCTGGGCGGGTGTGCCGGTGCACCCGGCCTGCCTGACCGATCGGTTGACACCTGACCGTTCGATCAGGCAGGGTGTAGCCATGGTTCGTCGTACCGGTGCTGACACCAAGCAGGAGATCCTGAACGCCGCTAGCCGGCTGTTCGGCGACTTTGGCTATCGGGGCACTTCTCTGGCCGACATTGCTCATGAGATCGGCTACTCCAAGGCCTCGGTGCTGTATCACTTCGCCAGCAAGGAGGCCCTCCTGGCGGAGTTGATCGCTCCCGCCGCCGCAGACTTGCAAGCTCTGCTGGCGCGCGCGAGCGCGTTGCCCCTGGCACAGGCCCGCAGGTCCGCCATCGAGGGCTACGCCGACCTGACTGTCGCCCACAAAGAAACTGTCGCCGTCCTGCAGACCGAGGAGCCCCTCCTTCGGCAGGACCCGCACTTTCAGCTGTACGAACGGCTCGTAGAGGTACTGCAGGGCAAGGACCAGAGCGCACAGACCCGGGTCGCGGCCATCATGGTCGTCGCCGGAATTGCTGCCGCGTGTACCGAGCGCCCCGTCCTGCCACCTGAGCAGTTGCGGCCCGCGCTGGTCGCCGTCGCACTGCGGGCGCTGGGCCTACCGGCTGACTCGCCGCCGCGCTAACCCGATCGAGCGGCCCACGGCCGGACTCGCAGACGGCTCAGCAGCGAGGCGCGCCCCTTCTTCTTAACCCCGCACATAGGTCCTCAACTCTTGGAGTTCACGTGGCAACCCTGCTCTACCGGCTCGGCCGTGGATCGTTTCGACACCGCCGGATCGTCCTGTCAGTCTGGATGGTCTTGCTGGCCGGGCTGGCGATCGGCGCGACGATCCTGTCCGGGCCGTCAACGTCCAGTGTGACGATTCCCGGCACCGAAGCTCAGCGCGCCATGGACTCCCTGACCACGCAGTTCCCGGCCGCCTCTGGGGGCAGCGGCAGCATCGTCATCGCCGCGCCTGCGGGCCGAACAGTCACCGACACCAGAGGCCAGGCGGCGATCACCGCGGTCACGGCCGAAGCACGCCGCCTGCCCGACGTGGCCGCCGTACTCGATCCGACGCGGACCGGGCAGGTCTCGCGCGACAAATCGATCGCCGTCGTCCGGGTGCAGTTCATAAAGCCGGTCGACGAACTGACCGCCGGCACCAAGGACGCCTTCAACGCGATCGGCGCCGTCGCTGCGCGCCAGGGTTTCACTGTCGCGCACGGCGGCGGCATCGCCACCGGCCAGCCCGCCATCGGCGGCACCGAGGGCATCGGTGTGCTCGTCGCCGCCCTCGTGCTGGTGCTCACCTTCGGTTCACTCGTGGCCGCCGGCATGACCCTGCTCACCGCGCTGATCGGGTTGGGCGTCGGGATTTCCGGGGTCTACACGCTGTCCGGGGTCGTCTCGCTCAACGCGACCACCCCGATCCTGGCCCTGATGCTCGGCCTAGCCGTCGGCATCGACTACTCGTTGTTCATCACCTCCCGCCACCGCCACAACCTCCTGGAGGAGATGGAGCCGGACGAAGCCGCCGGACGGGCGGTCGGCACCGCCGGCTCCGCCGTGGTGTTCGCCGGCGCCACGGTGATCATCGCGCTGGCCGGGCTCTCCGTGGTCGGCATCCCGTTCATCGCCACAATGGGTCTGGCCGCCGCGGCCACCGTCCTGGTCGCCGTCCTGGTCGCGCTCACCCTGTCCCCCGCAATGCTGGGCTTTGCGGGACGCCGGGTGCTGCCCCGCCGGCTGCGCGATCCCGACGCCGCCCGCGCCGACTTGGACGCCGAGGAGTCACCCAAGCTCTTGGGCCACCGCTGGGCCGAGCTCGTCACCCACCACCGGGCCGTCGTGCTCGGCATCGGCGTCCTGGCCCTGGGGGCGCTCTCGCTGCCGGCGCTGTCGATGCAGACTGCGTTGCCGGACGCCGGGCACTCCGCCGCACACACCACCGCTCGGATCGCCTACGACCTGACGACCAAGGGTTTCGGTGAAGGCAGCAACGGGCCGCTGATCGTCGTCGTCGATGCCACCAGCCCCGCCACCCTCAGCGCGAACACGGCCACCGTCACCAGGCAGCTCGCCGCCACACCTGGCGTGGTCATGGTCACGCCCCCGACGGTCAGCCCGAGCGGGACGACGGCCCTGCTGCAGGTCGTGCCCTCCACCGGGCCAGCCGACCCGAAGACCGCCGACCTGGTCCACGCCATCCGTCACCGGGTGGCCGGCACGTCATCTGCCACCGTGTCCGTCACCGGTCTGACCGCAGTCGGCATCGACGTCTCGCAGAAGCTCAGCCACGCGCTACCGATCTACCTGCTGCTGGTGATCGGGCTGTCCTTCGTGCTGCTGATTCTGATGTTCCGGTCGGTGCTTGTGCCGTTGAAGGCTGCGCTCGGCTTCCTGCTCACCATCGGCGCCACCTTCGGAGCAACGGTGGCCGTATTCCAGTGGGGATGGCTGTCCACCACGGTCGGCTTGGCAAGGCCCGGGCCCCTGCTCAGCTTCATGCCCATCATGATGATTGGGATCCTGTTCGGTCTCGCCATGGACTACGAAGTCTTCCTGGTCTCGCGGATGCGTGAGGACTACGTGCACGGCGCTTCGGCCCGCGAGGCGACGGTCAGCGGGTTCAGCCACGGGGCCCGGGTGGTCATCGCAGCCGCAGCCATCATGATCTCGATCTTTGCGGCGTTCGTGTTCAGCGCGGACTCGAATATCAAGTCGATGGGCTTCGTACTGGCCACCGGAGTGGCGATCGACGCCTTCGTCGTCAGGATGACCCTTGTGCCGGCGGCGATGTCACTGCTTGCCTACCGGGCGTGGTGGCTGCCACGCTGGCTCGACCGCCTGCTGCCCGACCTCGATATAGAGGGCAAGAACCTGCGAACCAACGACCACGCGACATCACTGGCGGGCGACCCCATCTCGAAAGAAGTCTGAGTCTGAGTCTGACCCGAACAACCGAACGGGCCGTCGGATGTCGGGGGCGGGGCGCTGCACGGCCCCTCAGCCGAGGACCTCACGAGACGCAGCTGCAGCGGCGGTGTAGGCGAACCGCCGTCACCGTTGGCCGCGCTGCATCCAGCGACGATGGACGCGACGGTGACCAGGGCATTGAGACGGGCGAAGGTCTGGGCACGCATGTGTTCAGTGTGGGTACGACCTATTGGGTTCCGAACGAGGATCATCATCGGGTTGTTCTTTCTGCGCGTTCTGCACGGCGGACGGCGATGAGGAGGCGGAGCGCGGCCTGCGAGCGCTTGCGGTTTGCTGCGAGGACACGCTGGGAGGTCATCGCAGCTACTCGGTGCGCAGGTTGTCCGGCGACGTGGCCAGCACCAGCTGGGGGCCAACGGCGCGTATCGCGATGCGGATCGCCGCCCAGGTCAGGCCAACCGTGACGATCACCTGTGCGCACACGAACAGCAGGGGGAGGGCCAGGGTCAATCCCTCTTGGAAGGTGACTGGTCGCCCGGAGATGGCTCCGACACCTCCCGTCACAACGGCTCCGAGCAGCACGCCACCGACGGACAGGGGCATTGAGGTGAGCATCGCTTCCCGCCTCAGCGAGTCCCGCAGGACCGATACCGGGGTCCCGGCAGCGACCAGAGCTGCGAGGACCCTGCGTCGGTCCAGGATTGACTCGGCGGCGTGCACCGTGAGGGTGCTGGCGGTGACGACTAGGACGAGGATGAGCGCGAAGCCCACCAGTGCGAACGAGATCGCGAAGAACGGGTCAACGAACGGGCCGAGGAGGGCTCCCAGTTCCAGTACGGCTGCTGTGCCGGACACGATGCCGATGGCGCCGACCGCTGCGGCAGCCCGGCCGGCCGGGCCCGGGTCGCTGACAAGGTGGCCTGCGGCGATCAGGGTCGCCGGGTCTGAGGTACGTCGCGCGGCGCGCTGACCGGACTGGAACGCGATCCAGGGGGCCAGGGCGATGGTCCCCAGCACCACCAGCAGTATGCCCGCCATCATCACTGATTCCCTGAGGCCGCCGAACACTCCGAAAACTCCTAACTTGGCGGCAGCCATGGCGACCAGACCTGCGCCGAGCAGGAGCAGTCCCCACGGGCGAGGTGCGAACGGTTGTGCTCGGCGGCTGACACCCAGCGGTGAGACGATCAGGTGGCGCGAGGCCATGGCGCCGGTCGCGACACCGGCCGCCGCAACGGCAGCGACCACAGCTGCGATCTGCCACCATGCTGGCGTGACCGACGTCGGTATCAGTG
>DASVHT010000350.1:0-3562 GCA_036382455.1 Dermatophilaceae bacterium | reverse complement strand
GACAGCCGATTGGCGATGTCGAAGCCGGCGGCCGCCACCTCGTCGAGTGCGCCGCGATTAGGTCGTATGCAGCAGCCGAACCAACGCGAGCGAGGGCGCGCGAGCATGTCGCCCTGCTCCTCAGGACGCGCAGAACCGGTCCTATGTCCACTCGGTTCAACGCGCGGAGCGACCCACGCGCGCGCTCATGCCGATGAGCGGGCGTTTGCCCCTCCCAAGCGGAACAGAACCCCGGTCACCCGAACTCCCCTCAGCCCGGTCCGCGGCACCACGCGAACACCCGAAGCGACCAACCGCGTCTCGCCACGCCTCCGGCGCCACGTCACGTCCTGCCGCAACCCGAGGCCTACTCGTCGTTCTCGAAGCTAGCCGATCTTCAGCTCGTCCAAGATCCCTTCCCAATTGGCGAACATCGTGTCCCGTTCCGTGCTGCAGAACTCCACCGTGAAGCCCTCGTTCAGGAGCGGGCCCTTGGCGATCAGGTTCTGGGCCTCTGGGCTCGCGCTGATCATCAGAAGGTCCTCGATCTCACCTTCGACCACCCAGAGGCTCGGCCCTGTCCTGGCGAAGAACCACGTCGGGGAAGTGCACTTGCCCTCAGCCACAAACTTGCCGAAGAAATCGTCCACGTCCCGCCCGTAAATAAGCGACAAACGTTCACGGCCCGGACGAGTCCCCGTCCAAGTCACCACCATTGCACCCTTCATTTCTGAACCTCAATCCTGGTCGCGGTGAGAACATGACGTCTTCAAGGTGCTCTGGTCCGGGGCCACCTTATAGGGGCGAAAGGCCCCCGCCGCAGCGCAGACATCGGCAACCCCCTTCGGGTCCCCTGCGGGTCGGGTGGGCGGTGTACGACTTGCCCGCCCAGCAGGAACGCACTGAGCACCGCGCGACCACTCGCTCCGACTCGACTCGCTGACGTTGGCACGTCCGCTCATGCCGCGAGGCGGGCGTCCGGACATGCCGATGTGCGGACGTCGGTATCCGGACGGGCGAGCCCGATAACGGCACGTCGGTGCGGGTCCGTCCGGGTCAATCCTTCCTATCTCGTCCAGTCGGCGGGAACCGCTACTCCTCGACCAGGAGCACCAGCGTCTCGGGCAGTACGCCGTCGTAGGCCATGGCTTCGGCCATCGCCGGGTTTTGCATCGCGGCCATCACAGCATCCAGATCGGCTACGTCCATGAGCACCGCGACCTGGCTGCGGTTCTGGGGGTTGACGAAGGTCCGGATGTTCGTCACACCGAGCGGCCCGAAGACCTCTTCGCGCTTGGGCGAGGCAAGCCAGTGGTCGGTGTCTTTCACATCGTGGTGCCCGATGACGGTCGGCATGACGGCTCCTCTGGGCTGTGTGTGTGCGGAGCGTACTGCCGCGCCAGCGGGACCAACAGCCTGCGATCGGCACTTCGCGGGCGGCCACTGGGTGCCCGTGAGCCAACGCCCGGGCACGGCCAAGAGCGGGACCAAGGGCCGTCGCCCCGCCGTCGATCACCACCCACAATCGGCTCCATGGACGCCACGACGAATCCTCGCGAGAGCATCCACTGGGCACAGGCCGTCTGGGGACTCAGAGTGATGGGCCCGGGTCTTTCTGTCGTCCTGGTTGGCTTGGCGACCCTCTTGTGGTCGACGAGCACCGGGCAGGCGATCTTGGCCGTCGGTATGGTCATCTACCTCGTTGGCGTCGCGATCACGGTGACCGGGATCGTCCTGCTCTACCGTGAGTTGCCGCCACCGCGGCCCAACTTCATCAACCTGCGCTGGTTCCTGCTGCACGATGCCGTGCACGCTCGGACTGCGCGTGCAGAGCAGCTATCCGAGGGTCGCCTCGGCGAGCCCCACGCCCAGTCGACCGACATCGGGAGTCTTCGCCACAGCGTCCACTGGAGGCCGGCGGTTTGGGGAGTCCGGGTGATGGGCCTGGGCGTTGCTGTGGCGCTGGCTGGACTCATCGCTCTGCTGCTGTGGTCGACGGCCGGGAAGGCGATCCTGGTCGTTGGCCTGGGCATCTACGTCGTCGGCGCCGCGCTCGCCTTCGTCGAGGCCAGCCGGGCCTACACAGAAGCGCAGCCGCCGTGTGACTACGCACGAATCCAGCGGATCCTCCTGCACGACGCACTGCGCGCACGGCCGTAGGTCGCACACCGCACAGAATGCCGGTTATCGAGCGGCGACGGAACTCGCGCTCATGCCGCGACGTGATCGTCTAACCGTTGATGGTTCGGCGGGCCCGGGCGCAGCGTTCGGTGATGACTACTCCTCATGAGCTTCTGCGCGACGGCGGCAGTACTCCGGTGCCGCAGGTCGACCCGCTTCGCCTGGCGGTCGCGGCCCATCTGGCCCGGTACAAGGACGCCTCCCGGGTCCACACCGAATCGGACCTGCGTGTCTACCTCGGGTGGTGCGCGGAGCGGAAGCTGGATCCGCTCGCTGCCCGCCGCCCGCACGTCGAGTTGTACGTCCGCTGGATGCAGGAAGTCCGCCGGTTCAAGCCCTCAACGGTGTCTCGGCGGATGTCCGTTGTCACCGGCTTCTACCGGACCTGCGTGATCGACGGCGTACTGGAGCACTCGCCGGCCGACTACGCGCGGCGGCCGAATGTCCCGCCTGAATCACCAACCCTAGGCCTCACGCATCTCCAACTGGAGGCGCTGCTGACCGGCGCCCGGGATTCCACGAACGGTAATGACTTCGCCTTGGTGTGCCTCTTGGGGCTCCTGGGCCTTCGGATCTTCGAAGCGACTGGCGCCGACGTGGAGGGCCTCGGCGAGGAGCACGGCCACCGGGTGCTGCGAGTTCGCGGCAAGGGCGGCAAGGTGGTCCTCGTGCCGCTGCCACCGGCGGTCGCCCGCGCCGTTGACCGCGCCGTCGACGGCCGACAGCGCGGTCCGCTGCTCCGTAGCCGGCGCGGCGGCCGGATGGACCGGCACGCCGCAACCCGACGCCTCAGGCAACTCCGCCTGACCGCTTTCGTTCGGATGCCGAAGATCCACCCGCACATGCTGCGGCACACCTTCGTCACCACCATGCTCGACGCCGGAGTCGACCTCCGAGATGTTCAGATCGCCGCCCGGCACGCCGACCCGAGGACGACCCTGCGGTACGACCGAGCCCGCAACAACCTCGACCGCCACCCCAACTACATCCTCGCCGCCTACATGGCCTCCGGAACCTGATCAACTGTCGAGATCCGCATGTGAGAGTCGGGAGTCGGGATGTTAACCGTAGGGCGGTAAGTCAGCCGGTTCGGTTCCGCGATCTCGTTCTCTTACGACCGCCGCTGGCTGATTTTGTTGGCCGTCGATGAGAGAAGGCAGCCCCAACCGTATAGGTCGCGGCTCGCTGCAGCCCGAGCACTCGGCGGGGACGGGAGGGCTACTCTTAAAGCACTCGTCGCATGAATCGAGTCCCATTCGTGGGAGGCACAGATTTCTGTCGCCGGCGCGATGGGTGGCGGCGCCGCGCTCACCAAGCGCGAGGACACGCGTGGAGTCTTGTGGAGTGTGGTCGCCAAGAGCACTTTAAGCTGCGGGTGACATAGTGCAACTCATGTCTCGTG
>DASVHT010000349.1:0-7485 GCA_036382455.1 Dermatophilaceae bacterium | reverse complement strand
GACCGGGCCGTTCAAGCCCGCCATGACACGGTCTTCCCCTGGGGTACCTTCGCCGTCAACGTGTTTGGGTCGCTGATCCTCGGCATCATCACCGGCGCCGTCACAGCCGGCGGCGCCTCCCCGCAGGTCCAGCTGGCCGTGGGCACCGGTTTCTGCGGTGCGCTGACGACCTACTCCACCTTCTCCTACGAGACCCTGCGCCTGCTCGAGGACGACGCCCGGCTCTTCGCCGCCGCCAACGTCGTGGCCAGCATCGTCGCTGGGCTCGGCTCGGCATTCCTCGGCGTTGCCATCAGCCACGCGATCTGGGCATGACCGACGCGCCACCCGAACCCCCCAGACATAACGTCAATGACACATCCGAGAAAGGTTGACCCACATGAGCTTCGAAATCAGCGGCGTCTCCGCCCTGGAGATCCTGGACTCCCGCGGACGCCCGACCCTGCAGACAACAGTCACACTTACCGACGGGACCACCGCTGTCGCCGGAGTCCCGTCCGGGGCCTCCACGGGCACCCGTGAGGCGGTCGAGCTGCGCGACGGCGACGCCACCCGATTCGGTGGATCAGGAGTGCTGACCGCCGTCGGCAACGTCAACGGCGAGATCGCCCACCTCCTCAGAGGTCAGAGGTGGGAGTCCCTGGGCTCCGTCGATGAGGCGATGGTCGGCGCCGACGGCACACCCACCAAGGCGCGCCTTGGCGCCAACGCCACGGTCGGGGTCTCGATGGCCCTGGCCCGGGCCCTGGCAGCGTCCGAGGGACAGTCCCTGCACGCGTGGCTGCCGGGCTTCGGGCAGCCGGCACGGATGCCGGTGCCGTGCTTCAACGTCCTCAACGGCGGTGCCCACGCTCCAAATGCCCTGGACTTCCAGGAGTTCATGATCAGCCCGCTCGGTGCGCCGAACGTCGCCGAAGCTGTGCGGGCCGGAGCCGAGGTGTATGCCGCGCTGCGCACACGTCTGACCGCCGCGGGGCACGCCACCGGGCTCGGCGACGAAGGCGGCTTCGCCCCGGAGCTCGCCGAACCGGAAGAGGTGCTCGAGGTGATCGTGGCTGCTATCACGGACGCCGGCTACATCCCCGGACGAACGGGCATCGCGATTGCCCTGGATCCTGCCGCCTCCGAGTTCCTTCATGATGACGGCAGCTACCACGTCAACGGCCAGCTGCTCTCCAGCCACGACATGGTCGAACGGTACGCCGCGATGGTCGATCGCTACCCGATCTGGAGCATCGAGGACGGCCTGGGCGAGTCGGACCGTGATGGCTGGCAGGAGCTGACGACCCGCATCGGCAACCACGTGCAACTGGTTGGCGACGACTATTTCTGCACCAACCCCGCCATCATCACCAAAGCCATTGCAGACGGCATCGGAAACGCCGCCCTGATCAAGCTGAACCAGATCGGCACCGTCAGCGAGACCCTTGAGGCCATGGCCATCTGCCACCGGGCTGGGTATGCCCAGATGGTCTCCCACCGATCGGGCGAGACCCCTGACTCCTTCATCGCCGACCTTGCGGTGGGCACCGGGTGCGGCCAGATCAAGACGGGGGCGCCCGCCCGCGGTGAACGGGTCGCCAAGTACAACCGGCTCATCGAGATCAGCGCGCACCACGTCGACCTGCCATACGGTCCGGGCTGACGCAAACAGGTGAGCGATGAGGTCAACGAGCTTTTCGCTGACCTCATCGCGCCTTCGGTACCTTTGCAGGGATCGGCTAACAGGCAGGCCAACTCCCCCGTTCTCCTGCCGTCACAGGGGCGCGGTCCATAGGGTGGTTGCCATGATCACTGTCAAGGAAGCCGCCACGGAGTTTCTCGCCACGAAGAGGGTTGCGGTCACAGGGGTATCCAAGAACGCCCAAGGACATGGCAGCAACGTCGTGTACCAGCGGCTGCGGCAACGGGGCTATGAGGTCTTCGCCGTCAACCCGAATGCCGAGACCGTCGAAGGGGATCACGCCTACCCTGATCTGAAGTCGATTCCCGGCGGTGTCGACGCGGTGGTGATCGGGACCAAGCCGGAGACGGCGGAAGCCACCATGCGAGAGAGCGCAGAGCTGGGCATCACGCACGTCTGGATGCATCGGTCCGTCGGCGCCGGAAGTGTCTCGTCCGCCGCAACGGAGTACGGCCGGCAGCACGGCATCACGGTGATCGACGGTGGCTGTCCCTTGATGTTCGACCCCACGGCCGACGTCGGGCACAAGTGCATGAAGTTCTTCCTCACCATGTCCGGCGCCGTTCCGAGGCATGTGGGCTGACCGTCGCCGGCGGGGTAGTCCCAGCCTGAGGCCTTTTCGGTCACTTCTGTTCGTGGGCGGCGAGGCTGGTGGCCACGGCGCGGCTGATGTTGGCTTCGGCGGTCGCCCTCTCGACACCGAGGCCGGCGAGCACGCCTGTGCCGTCTTCGAGCTCCAGAAGTGCGAGCAGGATGAGCCCGGGAACCTCGTCTACCTCGGGCGGCAGCACCGGGGCGACGGTCTGCCGCATGGTTTCCAGGGTCACGCCCTGGGCGAGGATCGCTCTCGCGGCGAGTGCTTCCGGCTCGCTCAGGAGCCCCAGCACAAGATGTTCCAGGTGGATCTGGTCGTTGTGCGCCGCCCGGGCTTCGTTCTGCGCCGCCACCACGACGTTCCTTGCCCGCTCGGTGAAGTCTCGCCGTCCGGCATACCCTCAGAAGACGCCAACCAGACCGCAGCAAGAACCGCCACAACCGAAAGCCGACCGTGAACACACCAACCCACCCTCCCTACCGCAACGGCGTTGCAGCCGCGAAGACCTCGACGAGCGTGACGCGATGAGTCGGCGCGGCTCCAGGAGCAAGGACACACTGCCCAAGCTGCCACCCGGCGGGTTGCGCCTGGTCCCCTTGGGCGGTCTGGGCGAGATCGGACGCAACATGACGGTCTTCGAACACGCCGGCCGCCTCCTGGTCGTTGACTGCGGTGTGCTGTTCCCCGAAGAGCACCAGCCCGGCGTCGACGTGATCCTGCCCGACTTCACCTGGATCCGGGACCGCCTGGACAAGATCGAGGCCATCGTGCTGACCCACGGCCACGAGGACCACATCGGGGGCGTCCCCTACCTGCTCCGCGAGCGACCCGACATACCGCTGGTTGGTTCGAAGCTCACCTTGGCCTTCATCAACGCCAAGCTCAAGGAGCACCACATCACCCCCAAGACCGTCGAGGTCCGCGAAGGGCAGCGGCTGGCGCTGGGCCCGTTCGACGCCGAGTTCATCGCTGTCAACCACTCGATCCCGGATGGCCTTGCCGTGGCGATCCGCACCCCCGCGGGGCTTGTTCTGCACACCGGGGACTTCAAGATGGACCAGTTCCCGATGGATGGGCGCCTCACCGACCTGGGAGCGTTTGCGCGACTGGCGCAGGAGGGTGTCGACCTGTTCATGGTCGACTCCACCAATGCCGAGGTCCCCGGGTTCGTCACCTCTGAACGCGAGCTCTCCCCCGCCATCGAGACGGTATTCCGCACCTGTCCCGGGCGCGTCATCGTGTCCAGCTTCGCCAGCCACGTCCACCGGATCCAGCAGGTCCTGGATGCCGCGCACCAGCATCACCGCAAGGTTGCCTTCGTGGGCCGTTCGATGGTCCGCAACATGGGCATCGCCCGCGACCTGGGCTACCTCACCATCCCGAAGGGCCTGGTGGTCGACCTCAAGGCCCTGGACAACCTGCCGGCCAACAAGGTGGCTCTTATCTGCACGGGATCCCAGGGCGAGCCGATGGCTGCGCTTGCGCGAATGGCCAACCGCGATCACCCTATTCGCATCACGGACGGCGACACTGTGCTGCTCGCAAGCTCACTGATCCCCGGGAACGAGAACGCCATCTACGGGGTCATCAACGAGCTGACCCGCTGGGGCGCGAACGTGATCCACAAGGGCAACGCCAAGGTCCATGTGTCCGGACACGCCAGCGCCGGGGAGCTCGCATACTGCTACAACATCGTGAAGCCCTCGAACGTCCTGCCCATCCACGGGGAGTGGAGGCACCTGCGCGCCAACGCCGACCTGGCGATCCGTACCGGAGTCGAGCCAGGCCGGGCGATCATCGCCGAGGACGGATCGGTCATCGACCTCGTCAACGGCCGGGCATCCATCACCGGAAATGTCCCCGCCGGGCTGGTCTTCGTTGACGCCATGACCGTCGGCGGCGCCACGGAAGACTCCCTCAAAGTGCGCAGGAACCTGGCCGAAGAGGGCGTCGTCACCATCGTGGCCATCGTGGAGGCCGACACCGGCAAGCTGAGCGAGAAGCCCGACTTCCTCGCGCACGGGTTCGAGCAAGATGACTCCACCTTCGAGACCGCAGTCCCCGTCATCCAGAAGGTCCTGACCAGGGCCACCAAGGAAGGCATGGACCCCGAACAGATCGAGGCACTGATCAGCCAAGCCGTCTCAACCTGGGCCTTCCGGAAGTACCGACGCAGCCCCTTGATCATCCCCATCATCATTGACGCCTAACACTGGCCGACCGCAGAACCGAGGGGGCGATCAGGAGTCGTGGTTCGTCGTGGCTCGGCGTCTGCCTCGACGCTGGGCCGGTGTGGTCTTGATCACATTCGGACACCTGACGAAAGTGCCACGGGGACAAGCCCCCGGTTCTACGCTTCGATCCATCGAGTACCCGACCGGGTATCCGGACAAGACCGGTGATCCACCCTTCATGATCTCCGAGTGAGACGAGGACGAGGCATGACCATGACAACCCCCAGTACGGGAACTTCGGCTGGCTCTACATCACGATCCGGTTCTCTCAGCAAAGTGGCCGCGGCGTTGATCATGCTGGTGGGTGCCGGCCTGGTCGCGATGACGCTCATCAGCAACCTGTTCGCCGTCGGGCCGGCGTTCGAGAACCTGATCAGCGACTTCCGCCCCGCGTTGACCCAGACGTCCATCGACACTGCACGCAACGACATCGCCGGCCTCTCCGCCGTGCAGACGGAGTTCAGCACGAAGCTCGCCCCCGCACTGAGCCAGCAGCTGAAGATGACCCCGGAGCAGTTCAACGGGTTCGTCTCCCAGAAGTTCCCGGCCGTGGCAGCGGGCATGGGCGCACTGCCCACCGCAGTTCCCACGTTCAACGGCCTGATCAACACCCTTGACAAGCAGCGGCCGCTGTTCGCGTCGGCCGATGCCATCCCCACTGAGAGCCTCCCGGCGACAACCGTCCCGTGGGCGCTGCTCGGCGCCGGCATCCTGGTGTTCCTCGTGGGCCTGGCGACCCTGCGCTCACCGAAGGCCGGCGGTGCTACGGCCGTCGTCGTGGGCCTTCTCCTGGTGGTTCTGCCGGTCGCGCTGTCGCTGCCCGGAAAGGCCGGAGACGCCGACCAGCTGAATGCCAACCTCAAGCCTGTCTACACGAAGGCGCTCGTCACCAACGCAACCGGGGCGCTCGGCACGATCGGGGCCATGGGCAAGGAGATGCAGACCTCGATGCTCCCGGCTCTGGCCGTGCAGCTGAAGATGTCACCGACGGAGCTGCAGACCTTCCTCGGCACCAACTTCCCGGCCACCGCCAAAGCGCTGCAGACGATGCCCGCATCCATGGAGCGCTTCAACGGGCTCGTGAAGGTCTTCGACAAGAACCTGGCCAACTACGACACGCTCAAGCCGATTGGGCTGGCAAGACTGATCTTCCTGATGATGCTTGCCGGCGGTTTGGTTGCAGTGCTCGGCGCCGTGTCAATCGTGACGGGCCGCAAGGAATAGCGGGCTGGACCTGGTCGCGGCTGTTCTGAACAACCGCGACCGGGGACCTGCCCACCTGTGCGTTCAAACGCCTTCGCAGCTGCCTGCTGCGGAGGCGTTTGAGCGCTCCGCCGCTGGGCGGGTCCCTTCTCAGATGGCCTCGGCGCCGCGCTCGCCGGTGCGGACCCGGACGACGTCTTCTACGTTCAACACCCAGACCTTGCCGTCGCCGATCCTTCCGGTCCGCGCTGCGGTGATGATCGTCTCGATGATGTGCGCGGCGTCGTTGTCGTCAGCGAGGACCTCCACGCGGATCTTCGGCACGAAGTCGATCTGGTACTCCGCACCGCGATACACCTCGGTGTGGCCACCCTGACGCCCGTAGCCCTGGGCGTCCGAGACGGTCAACCCGCGCACGCCGATCTCCTGGAGGGCGTCGCGCACGTCACCGACCTTGAATGGCTTGACGATCGCGGTGATGAGCTTCATCAGGAAACCCTTCCCAGACTTGACGTAGCGGAGAACTCGTATGCGGTCTCGGCGTGCTGGCTCGAGTCGAGCCCCTCGGACTCTTCGTCCGGCGTGACCCGCAGACCGATGGTGGCACGCAGGGCCCACGCGATCGCGTAGGTGGCGGTGAAGGCGAAGGCCGTTGCGGCGAGCACACCGACTCCCTGGCGCGCGAGCTGGGTGAGACCGCCGCCAAGCAGCAGCCCCTGGTGTGTGACAGCGGGGTTGACGGCCACCGCGGCGAACAGGCCGACGAACAGGGTGCCGATGACCCCGCCGACGTAGTGAACGGCAACGACATCCAGCGAGTCGTCGTACTTGAACCGGAACTTCAGCCGTATGGCGAACAGGCTGACGGCGCCGGCGACGGCGCCAAGCAGGAGAGCCGGCAGGGGCGACAGGAAGCCTGCAGCAGGGGTGATCGCTACGAGGCCGGCAACGGCCCCCGAGGCTGCGCCGAGCGTCGTGGCCTTCTTGGCCAGCCGCTTCTCGAGGACGAGCCAGCCGATCATGCCGCCCACGCCGGACAGATGCGTGGCAAGCGCGGCGCTTGCTGCGAGGTACCCGGCGCTGAGCGCCGAGCCCGCGTTGAACCCGATCCAGCCGAACCACAGCAGACCGGCCCCGAGCAGTGCGAGCGGGAGGTTATGCGGCGCCATCATCTCGCGAGGCCACCCGCGGCGCGGACCGATCACCAGGGCCAACGCGAGGGCGGAGGCGCCGGAGCAGATCTCAACGACGGTGCCGCCGGCGAAGTCCAGCAACCCGGCCTTGTGGAGCCAGCCCTCCGGTGACCAGGCCCAGTGAGCAAGCGGGGCGTAGACGACGACGGACCAGATCGCGATGAACGTCACGAACGCGCCGAACTTCATCCGATCGGCGGAGGCACCGCTGATCAGGGCGGCGGTGAGGATGGCGAACATCAGCTGAAAAGCCACGAAGGCGAGCGGCGGGACGGTCAGGGGTAGCCCGGGCACAGCAACCTCAGCGTGGGTCAGCCCGGCCAGGTCGAGCCCGCCGATCAAGCCGCCGAACGCGTCGTGGTCGAACGCGAGCGAGTAGCCCACCACTACCCAGGTCACCGAGACGATGGCGATCGTCACAAAGCTCTGCATGATCATGCCGAGCGCATGCTTGGACCGGACCAGACCCGCGTAGAAGAACGCCAGGCCAGGGGTCATCAGAAGTACCAGCGCAGTGCACACGATGATCCAGGCGGTGTCTCCTGAGTCGACATGCCCGGCTTCGGTCAGGAGGAC
>DASVHT010000348.1:0-2800 GCA_036382455.1 Dermatophilaceae bacterium | reverse complement strand
CTGGTGCCCAGCTGCTCGACGTGGGCGCCGTACCCTCGGGTGGCCACCAGCTTGGGGATCGGCGCACCCAACGGCATGAAGACGGTCGACCTGATGCCGAGCATCTGGGCCGCCAGCGCCACGCCCTGAGCATGGTTACCTGCGCTGGCGGCAACCACACCGCGAGCCTTCTCCTCATCGCTGAGACGGGACATGCGGGTGTAGGCGCCGCGGATCTTGAACGACCCGGCGCGCTGAAGGTTCTCGCACTTGAGGTGGACCTCAGCCCCGACACGGTCGGACAGTGCGCGGCTGAACTCCAGCGGAGTGGGACGCACGATCCCTTTGAGCAGCTCTTGTGCAGCGAGCACGTCGTCAAGGGTCACGGGCAGCGACGTTGATGCCATGCGCGCAGGGTACCTCCGCCACGTCTACGACGGCGCGAGGACCCGTGCGGCCACTCTGGCGGCCACGTCGGGTCCGTACCCGTCATCATCGGCCAGCAGCCCAGCCGCAAACAGCAGGTATGACGAGTCGACCGTTGTGCGCGCCTGGGTCGGCACCTTCCAGCCACCGCCGACGTCGTTGGTGACGGCTCGCAACACGTTGCCCTGCATGACCTTGGGACTGTGCCGCAACACGCCGCCGGAGCCGATGACGTGGGCGACCCTGTCCAGTGGCCGGGCCGAGGCCCAGGGACTCGAAGGTCGCGCATGCCGCCGTACGGCGGTGAGGGCAGCCACGCGCGCAAGGGCCAGATCGAGCTCGAGCTCGCGCTCTCCGCTCGGCAGGTATGCCGGGTCGGCCTCCATCCCAACCGCCCAGCTCTGCAGCCGCGCCAGGTCGGAGCCCGACAGCAGACGCTCCGCTGACGCTGCCGCGGCGATACCGGTGGCGTTCCAGCGCATCCCGAGGTCACCCTCCACGGTTCGGGCGTGCCAGAGCGGGGCGACGACATCCTTGCGCAGCGACGCGTCCTCACCCTGGGGGCTGATCACCGAGTAGACGTCAGTGGTGGCCCCGCCGATGTCGAGGACAAGGACATCCCCGTCCGTCCCTGCGGCTAGCGTCTCGACCCCGCGCAGCATCGCGTCGGGTGTCGCCGCCCTGACCATCGCAGCAAACTCGGGCCCCTTGGACAGGCCCTTGCCCCCGATGACGTGCCGCAGGAACACCTGACGGATGGCCGCCCGAGCCCCGTCCGGGTTGATCACCCCGATCTTCGGAAGGACGTTGTCGGCGAGGACGAATCGCCGGCCGGTCGACTCCAGTGCCGCCGCCACGTCGGCCCGGGCCTCGACATTTCCGGCGACGACGACTGGAGCGCCCATCCGGGCCTTGGCCAGCCGAGAACCGTTATGCAGCAGTACGTCCGCGTTTCCGCTGTCAGTGCCGCCAACGAGGAGAATGACGTCCGGGCGCGCGGCCCGAAGCGTTGACACCTGCGCGGTGGTCATTGGCCCGTGAGCAACGTGAACGACCTTCGCCCCAGCACTCAGCCCTACCCTGTGGCCCGCTTCTGCGGTGACCGAGCGTTCGAAGCCCACAACCGCGAGCCGGAGACCGCCACCGGCACTGGAGCATGCCAAGACCTCACTCGCGGGAAACCCTTGAGTGGCAAGGATTTCGCGAATCTGGCGGTAGCCGTCCAGGACGTCGGGGCTGATGGTCGTCGGCACGGACGCACCAGCCAACAGCCGACCATCTTCGGGGTCGATGAGGACGGCTTTGGTGAACGTCGACCCGAAGTCGACGCACAGCACCTGACTCAACCGGACCCCGCTGCGGAAGCGTGTTGACGCCGAGCACGACCCGATCCGGAGCCGAGGCGGTGTCCGGTCGGTGGTGGCGGCATCAGCCCGCGGACTTGGTCAGCGCGCGGTCGAGGTCGTCGATGAGGTCGTTGACGTCCTCGATACCGGTGGACAGACGCACGAGGTCGGCGGGAACCTCCAGCTCGGTGCCGCGGACGGACGCGTGCGTCATACGGGCGGGGTGCTCGATGAGGGACTCGACGCCGCCGAGCGACTCTCCCAGCGTCCAGATCTCCGTGGCGCCGCACACGTCGACGGCCTGCTGCTCACCCCCGTCGACCTGGAAGGAGACCATCCCGCCATACCGCTTCATCTGCCTGGTCGCGACGTCGTGGCCGGGGTGGCCCGGCAGACCGGGGTAGTGGACGGCACTCACCGCGCTGTGACCCTGGAGGAACTCAACGACCTTCTCGGCGTTGTCGCAGTGGCGGTCCATGCGCACACCGAGGGTCTTGAGACCTCGAAGCACCAGCCAGGCGTCGAACGGTCCCGCGATCGCCCCCATGGAGTTCTGGTGGAAGGCGATGCGCTCCTCGGCGTCCTCCAACCCTGCAACCGCAATGGTGCCCGCCGTAACGACAGCGCCGCCGACCACGTCGCTGTGGCCTCCGCAGTATTTCGTGGTCGAGTGCATCACGATGTCAGCGCCCAACGCCAGCGGCTGCTGGAGGTAGGGCGTGGCGAAGGTGTTGTCAACCGCGAGGATCGCGCCGGCTTCGTGAGCAACAGCTGCCAGCGCCGCGATGTCGGCGATGCCCAGCAAGGGGTTGGTCGGCGTCTCGACCCAGATGATCTTGGTCCTGCCCGGCCGGATGGCGGCACGCACAGCCTCGACGTCGGAGATCTTGGCGATCGTGTGGTCCACCCCCCACGGCAGGGCGACCTTGTTCACGAGGCGATAGGTGCCGCCGTAGGCATCGGTCGGGACGACCATGTGGTCACCAGGCTTGAGGAGCGAACGAATCACGGTGTCCTGCCCGGCCAGACCCGATGCGAATGCGAAGCCG
>DASVHT010000347.1:0-2474 GCA_036382455.1 Dermatophilaceae bacterium | reverse complement strand
GGTCACCCGACAACTCGGACTTGCGCGACCACTCGCTGAGGGCCGCCATGATCGCCCGGAGGCCGAAAGCGCCGAGCGGGATGCTCAGCAGAGTCGTAGAAAGGGTGGTGAGGAGCAGGAGGATCGTGCGGTAGACGGCGTGGCCGCTGCCGATGTGGCCCAGCTCGTGGCCGAGCACGAACCGCAGCTCGTCGTCATCCAGCGCATTGAGCAGCGCCGAGTTCACCACGATCACCGGCTTGTCGAGACCGATGGTCTGGGCGTTGAGGTAGGGGTTGGCGACGAGGTACAGCTCCGGGACCTGTTCGACGTCCAGGACGGTGGCAGCCTCGGTGTAGACCCGGAAGAGCCGGGGGAGCTGTCGCGCGTCGACGCGGACGGCCGATCCGAGAAGCATCAGCCGTACGGCTCGCTCCGTGATGAACGCCGACATCCGCTTGACGATCATGTCGAAGCCTTTGAGCTTCCTCAACGCGACCAATGCGCCTCTATCGGCAGGGTGCTCCCAGGCGCGTGAGCTGATGCCGTAGAGGACGGTGCGGCCAGAGGTCTCTGAGGTCATGCCTCCAGTGTGCCCCGCGGCCGTGGCACAGAGGTGAACCTTGCTCTTCTCACATGAAACGGAGATCGTTCCGAGCGGTTCCTCGCGACCTCGTGGGAGAAGCCAGCAGGCCAGGCGCTTCCCGATGGAGCGGCTGGAGGAGAGAATGCTCGGTACGGGCGCGGAACCGCGCCTCTGAATGGCAGGGGGGACCATGGCAGGTGGGACCCACGTCAGCGGGTCCTCGCTGAGTGGGCGGGCTGACGACGCGGTCGGGCGACTGGTTGAGTCGCTCATCCGTGGGCATCACCGGCGTCGGTTGGCCCGCAAGGGTTGGTCGGCCATCCTCGACGGCGACCCCACGATTGCGGTGGACGCAGCGAGTTCGCCCGTACGTGACGGGAACAGCGTGGAGATCTTCGTCGACGGACACGACGCGTTTGCGGGGATGCTGGCCATGATCGAGGCCGGCCAGCGCAGCGTCCACATCGCCGGCTGGCACGCCACGCCCGACTTCGAGCTGGCGAGGGGGAGCATCCCCAAGGCCCTGGGTGACGCCCTTCGCGTTGCCGCCGAGCGTGCCCGGGTGCGCGTCCTGCTCTGGGGTGGAGCCCAGGTGCCTGTCATTCGGCCGACCAGGTCGGACGCTCGCCAAGCTCGAGACGCGTTCGCGCGCATCCCGGGGGTGAACGTGGCGCTCGATACGCACGAGTACCTGCAGCACTGCCACCACGAGAAACTGCTGGTCGTCGACGACCGGGTGGCGTTCGTGGGAGGGCTCGACATGACCCACCTCACCGCTGACCGGTGGGACGCGACCGCGCATGAGGCCCGCCCCACCCTTGGCTGGCACGATGCAGCTGCCCGCCTTGGGGGCCCGGTCGTCGGCGATATCGCCGCCCATTTCAACGCCCGCTGGGCTGAGGTGACCGGCGAACGGTTGCCGGTGCCGGAGCTCCCACAGCGGGCCGGCCCGCATGCGGTGCAGTTCCTGCGGACGATTCCGGAGAACGTCTACAGCTTCGTTCCCCACGGCGAATTCTCGATCCTCGCCGAGTACCGCCGAGCCCTCGCAAGCGCCCAGCATCTGGTCTATCTGGAGAACCAGTTCCTGTGGGCTCCGGAGATCGTGGACATCCTCGAAGACAAGCTCCTTCGACCGCCGGGCCCGGACTTCCGGATGATCCTGTTACTTCCGAGCCATCCCTCGTCCGGGCGGGACACCACGCTGGGACAGCTGGCCAGGCTCGTCCAGGCAGACCTCGATCATCGGCTGTTGGCGGTCACCGTGCAGCCGATGTCAGTCGACAGCCCAGGCACCTACGTACATGCGAAGGTGGGAATCGTCGACGACCGCTGGCTCACCGTCGGCTCGGCCAATCTCAACGCGCACTCGCTGTTCAACGACACCGAAGCGAACGTAGTGTTCACCGACCCTCACCTTGTCCGCAGCACGCGGCTGCGGCTGTGGGCCGAACACCTCGGGACGGACGACGTTGACGGGGATCCGTCCCAACTCTTCGACGAACAGTGGGCACGCATCGCGAACGAGCAACTCGCGCGGCGGCGCGACCGGCTCCCGCCCACTCACCGATTGTGCCAACTGGACGGGGTATCTGCCCGACGGGACCTCGTGCTCGGTGGTCTCGTCGGCCTCCTGGTGGACGGCTGACCTGGGTAATCTGCTGTCGTGACTTCATCCGGGCCGGAACGGGTGGCGTGATGCCTTCCCGCTCTCCACTGCCCCAGCGGCAGGGGCTGGATGCGGCGTGGTTGCGCACTCCCGATAACGATCCGGACGCCCACCCGCGATGGGCCACGATGCGCGACTTCCTCGTCGACCGCCTCCCGGATGTCGTCCCGGTCGCGGAGCGGCTGGAAGTCGGTGAGTTCGTCGACCAGGCGGGGCGCCCCTGGACTTGGGAGGAGCTCT
>DASVHT010000346.1:0-5209 GCA_036382455.1 Dermatophilaceae bacterium | reverse complement strand
CGGGTCTGCAGGTGGCCGTGCTGCCCGACGCGGCCGAGGCGACGATCCTGGGCGGCGGCTCGAACATCGTCACGGTTGACCCCGCCGATCCGGTCCGGGGCTGCGAGCTGGTCTGTGTGCTCGGTGGCGACGGCACGATCCTGCGCGGTGCCGAGCTCTCGAGGGGGACCGATGCCCCTCTGCTCGGGGTCAACCTCGGACATGTGGGGTTCCTGGCTGAGGCAGAGCGGGAGGACATCGGCGCGACCGTGGATCGCATCGTCGCCCGGGACTACGTGGTCGAGGAACGGATGACCCTGGACGTCAGTGCGGCTCAGGGCGGCGAGGTGATCGCCCGGAGCTGGGCACTGAACGAGGTTGCGGTCGAGAAGGACTCACGCGAGCGGATGCTCGAGGTCACGCTCGAGATCGATGGGCGGCCGTTGTCGACGTGGGGCTGCGACGGGGTCGTGATCGCCACGCCGACCGGTTCGACGGCCTATGCCTTCTCCGGAGGTGGCCCGGTGGTGTGGCCCGACGTCGAGGCGATGCTGGTCGTGCCCATCTCGGCTCACGCCCTGTTCGCGCGCCCCCTCGTCGTCGGGCCGAACGCCAGGCTGGCCGTCGAGGTGGTCGCGGACACCTGGGGCTCGGGTGTCATGTGGTGCGACGGCTCGCGAATGGTCGAGCTGCCGCCCGGGGCCCGTATCGAGGTGTCCCGCAGCGAGACTCCGGTGCGCCTGGCACGCCTGAGCTCCTCGCCGTTCGCCGACCGGCTCGTGGCCAAGTTTGACCTATCCGTGCACGGGTGGCGCGGCGCCGGGCGGCGCAACAACGGCGGTTCCGGTATGTCCGAAAGGATTGACACCCGCGGTCCGTAGGCTGTCGCCATGCTTCGCGAGATCCGGATCCAGAACCTCGGCGTCATCGACGACGCCGTGCTCGAGCTGTCGACGGGTCTGAACGTGGTCACTGGTGAGACCGGCGCAGGCAAGACCATGGTGGTCTCGGGCCTCGGGCTGCTGCTCGGGGCACGTGCCGATGCTGGTCTTGTTCGGACGGGTGCCAGGAGGACCGTCGTCGAAGGTGTGGTGGAGGTCGGGCCGGAGCACCCCGCTTCGCTGCGGGCCATCGAGGCAGGCGGTGACGCCGAGGACACCTTGATTCTTGCCAGGACCGTCTCGGCAGAAGGTCGCTCGAAGGCTCACGTCGGCGGCCGGACCGCTCCGGTCAGCGTCTTGGGTGAGATCGGCGAGCTGCTGGTGGCCGTGCATGGTCAGTCCGACCAGTGGCGGTTGCGCCAGCCGGAGCAGCACCGCGTCCTTCTGGACCGCTTCGCCGGTGACGCGGTCGCGGAGCCCCTGGGGCGATACGAGTCCCTGTATGACGAGCTCCACCAGGTTGCTGCGGAGCTGGGCCATCTGCGAGGACTGGCCCGCGAGCGGGCACGCGAGGTCGACGTGCTCAGGGCAGGCCTCGAGGAGATCGAGGCCGTAGACCCACTGGCCGGCGAGGATCTCGATCTGCGCGCCGAGGATGAGCTGCTGGCACACACGGATGGGCTGCGAGCCAGCGCTGGTCAGGCTCACGCCATTCTCACAGGCGACCAGGACAGTCCTTACGCCCAGAACGGTGGGGCCGAGGGCTCGAACAGTGGTGACGTGGCATGGCAGCTGGGGACGGCGCGGGCAGCGTTGGCGCCGATGACCTCCCACGATCCCGCACTGGCGGACCTTGACCGTCGCCTTCAGGAGCTGGGTTACCTGACGGCAGACCTTGGGACCGACCTGGCGGCATACCTGTCCGAGGTTGACGTCGACCCGGCCAGGCTGGCGTGGGTGCAGAACCGACGGGCAGACCTGGCGCGTTTGCAGCGCAAGTACGGCGACACCGCCGATGACGTGCTGGCATGGGCCAAGGAGTCCGCCGCAAGGCTTACCGAGCTCGAGGGGGCCCAAGACCGGGTCGAGGGGTTACAGGTCAGGCTCGACGTCTTGAGAGATGACCTGACCACGTGCGCTGGTCAGCTCAGCGCGGCGAGGCGGCTCTCGGCAACCGACTTCGGCGCCCGCGTCACGACGGAGCTCTCCCACCTGGCCATGGGCAAGGCCGTGGTGCAGGTCGATGTCGGAAGCCGCTCTGACCCCGAAGGGCTGTCCCTGTCGAGGAGTTCGGAGCCTGTGCGGTTCAGCCGTCACGGCGTCGATGATGTCGAGATCCTGCTGGCGGCCCACCCCGGCGCGCCCGCGCGAAGTGTCGCCAAGGCCGCCTCGGGTGGCGAGCTCTCGCGGGTCATGTTGGCGCTAGAGGTCGTCACCAGCTGCGGGGACGTCCCGACATTTGTCTTTGACGAGGTCGACGCCGGTGTCGGTGGCAGGGCTGCGCTGGATGTGGGCGCCCGCCTGGCCGCGCTGGCAACATCGGCTCAGGTCATCGTTGTGACACACCTCGCCCAGGTCGCGGCCTATGCGGACCGGCACCTGGTCGTGCGCAAGACCGATGACGGCCACATCACCGCCAGCGGGGTGACCTCGGTGACAGGGGAGGAGCGGCTGCGAGAGCTTGCCCGGATGATGGCCGGCGTCGAGGACTCCGACGTGGCCATCGAGCACGCACGCGAGCTGCTTGCACAGGCGGCGGCGACCGTCAGGAGGTGATGGCGGCAAGCAGGCCCCGCGCATGGCACGATGGGCCGCGATGTCCTACTTCCTGCAATTCCTGCGCTCCGTGCGCCGGCGAACCCCTGGCGAACCCGATCTTCCCGGTGTTCGGGGGACCGTGCGCATCGACGTGCGAACCAAACAGCTGACCAAGCGGCTGAAGTCCGGGGACATCGCGGTCATCGATCACCAGGACCTCGACAGAGTCAGCGCTGAGGCCCTCCTCGAGTGCCGGCCGGCGGCCGTGATCAATGCGTCGTCGTCGATCACAGGACGATACCCGAACCTCGGGCCAGAGATCCTCGTGGACGCAGGCGTGCCGTTGGTGGACAACGTGGGCAAGGACGTCATGCTCGAGCTGAGGGACGGGCAGACTGCACGCCTGGAGGACGACACCCTGTACATCGGCGATGTCGTCGTGGCCAAAGGAACCCTGTTCGACCACGACATCGTCGCGGCCGCGATGACCGAGGCGCGAGCCGGCCTGGCGGTCCAGCTCGAGGCATTCGCGGCCAACACGATGGAGTATCTGCGGCGCGAACGTGAGCTGTTGCTCGACGGCGTGGGGGTTCCCGATATCAGGACGGTCATCGAAGGCCGTCACGCCCTCGTGGTGGTTCGCGGCTACCACTACAAGGAGGACCTGCAAACGCTGCGGAGCTACATCAGGGAGTACCGGCCAATCCTGATCGGCGTTGATGGTGGCGCCGACGCGCTGATCGAGACGGGCAATCGTCCCCACCTCATCGTCGGAGACATGGACTCGGTCTCGGATGCCACGCTCAACTGCGGGGCTGAGATCGTGGTGCACGCCTACAGAGACGGCCGGGCGCCAGGACTGGAGCGGGTCCACAAGCTGGGTCTTGACGCGGTCGTCTTTCCTGCGACCGGCACCAGCGAGGACGTCGCGATGTTGCTGGCCGACGACAAGGGGGCGTCGTTGATCGTCGCCGTTGGCTCTCACGCCACCTTGGTCGAGTTCTTGGACAAAGGCCGCTCTGGTATGGCCAGCACGTTTCTGACCAGGCTGCGTGTCGGTGGCAAGCTCGTGGACGCCAAGGGCGTCAGTCGCCTCTACCGTTCGCGCATATCCAATCTCTCGTTGGGCGTCATGCTGCTGGTCGGCCTGTTCGCACTCTTCGTCGCTTTGGCCGCCACACCGGCCGGGACAACCATGCTCCAGCTGATGGCTGCCCGACTCGATGATGCGTGGTCCTGGATCGTGGGGATATTCACGTGATTGACTTTCGCTACCACATCGTCTCCATCGTCTCGATCTTCCTGGCGCTCGCGGTCGGCATCGTGCTTGGAGCCGGACCACTGAAGGAAGACATCGGCAACGGTCTGACCCAGCAGACGTCGGCTCTGCGTGCCGAGAAGACCCAGCTGCGCACGGAGCTTGACGCCGCGAGGCTGGGCACAGCTGCGCGTGACACGTTCTCGGCAGCCGTCGCACCAGCGATCATGAAGGACAAGCTGGCCGGCAGGTTTGTGGCCCTGGTTGTCTCGCCCGGAGTGGACGCCGACCTGGTCAAGAACACGACCACTGCCTTGACGACGGCGGGCGCCAAGGTGGGATCGACGATCACGTTGACCGATGCCTGGGCCGACCCCTCCAAGCGCACCTTTCGCAACACCCTGGCCAACCAGCTCGCCCAGCTGGTCAAGGCGCCCCTGGCGGCCAGCCCGGACCAGCTGGCCGCGACGGTTCTGGCGCGAGCCATCCTCGGGGGTACGGGTCAGTCCACCCAACGGGTCGACCCCTCAGCCAGCGCAGCGTTGGACGGTCTGGTGGCCGGCGATCTCGTGAAGGTGTCACCTGACCAGATCGTCCCCTCCTCGGCCGTGGTCTTCCTCGCCGGGCCGGTCAAGGGCCCCGCCCAAGCCGACACGGACGCCATGCTGGCGACCTACGTACAACTGGCTCGCTCGCTGGATGCTGCGGGGTCGGGAGCCGTCGTGGCCTCCAAGTCGAACACCAGTGATGCGACCCGGTCCGGCGATGTGGTGGCCGCGACCCGGAAGGACTCGGAGGCAACCAAGGTCGCCTCGACGGTTGACGATGCGGACCTGTCCATGGGGGAGACCACGCTGGTGCTGGCCCTTGCCCAGCAGTACTCGGGCGGCGTCGGGCAGTACGGCCTGGCCTCTGATGCCAAGGCGATCACGCCGAACAGCACGGCGAAGTAGTGACCCCGAGACCAACCTGGGGTGCCCTGGGTGCCTTTTCCATCGGTGTTGTCGGCTCGCTTGCCGCTGCCACGCTGCTCAAGAGTCACCCGCCGGGGGGTGTCGAGCGATGGACCCGGACGAACTACGAGGGCGACGCCGTCACCTTGTTTGAAGGCCCTGCCTTTGTCGTGAGTGCGGTGGCCGGAGCCCTGGCCGGCGGAGCCGGTGCCCCTGCGGCCGTGGCGGGCCTGGGCGCTGGCGCATTCGGGGCCCTCGATGATCTGGTGGGTGACAGCTCCCGGAAAGGACTTGGTGGGCATCTGGCCGCGGCCTGCCGTGGCGAGGTGACGACGGGAGCGATCAAGGTCGTCGGTCTGGGCGCGACGGGCCTGTTGACC
>DASVHT010000345.1:0-2241 GCA_036382455.1 Dermatophilaceae bacterium | reverse complement strand
CGTGCGTGCGTGGTTCGAGGGCGCGAAGGAGGATGTCGACACGATGTGCGAGTGGTGTCAGCACGGTCCACCTGGCGCTCGCGTGGAACGAGTCGCTGCGGTTGAACGCGAACCGGGCGGCCTCCGCAGGTTCGTGGTCCGGTGACTCGGACGCTGCTGTCCCGGTCGTGCTGCTACCCGGGACAGCTGAAACCGCGCAGGACTGGGATGAGGTCGCTACCCACGTGAGCGAAGAGTTTCCGGTCTTCGCCGTCGATCTGCGAGGGCACGGCCGCAGCGACTGGCCGGGAACCTACAGCATCGAGCTGTTCGCCCACGACGTGTGCGGTGCGCTCGAACAGTTGCAGGTCGGGCCCGTTCACCTAGTCGGTCACTCGCTCGGGGGTCTGGTGGCCTGCAAGGTGGCGGCCGCGGTCCCGGACCTCGTGCGAACCCTGGTGCTCGAGGACGTGGGCATGCCGCATCCCCGCGTCGCCGCGACGCCCGACCGACCGGAGGGGCCGCTCGCATTCGACTGGGCTGTCGTCGAGCAGGTGCGACCGGAGATCGACAATCCGGCGCCGTCGTGGGCAGACGTGATCGCGCGCATCGACGCACCCACTCTGGTCATCGGCGGGGGGCCACGCAGCTTTGTGCCCCAGCAGCACCTGGCCGAACTCGTCGAGCAACTCGCAGATGCCTGACTCGTCACGATTGACGCCGGTCACCTGCTTCACAAGCACGAGCCAGGAAAGTTCATCCAGAACCTCCTCGACTTCCTCGCCGCTCACCGCGCCCACTGAGCCCCCTCCAACCTGGCTGGGGGTTCGGGAGTTCGCCAGCCTCGAGCTCAACTTCCAGCTGGACCATCCACTTGCGACATACCGCTGGGACGTAGCAGTTCCCGGTCGACTCCCCCGAGTGGCCATGCTGCCGCACACAGGACCTCCCGACCGGGGCCGCACGCGGCGGATAACGCACTCACCAAGCCCAGGTCGAACGCGCGCCTCGGAGCCTGCCGATACCGGACGCCTAGTGGCCCCGCATTCTTGAGAAGCAGCGGGTCCGTCACCCTGACGCGTATGCAGGCATCCCTTTCAATTGCCGTGCAGTTGTACAGAGCGGTTCAACCTCTGCCGGCCGCGGCGTGCCGAACGCAGGTTCGTGCTGTTGGCCTAGCCTCTAGCCGTGCGGCGGGGATGGGCTGGTCGCACACCTCGCAGATTCCGTAGCTGCCCTGCTGCATGCGAATAGTGGCGGCCTCGATGCCGGAGAGATGCTGCTGCGCCCCCTGAATGAACGCCGACAGTTGTGACCGTTCGTAGGCGATGGTCTGACCCTCGGGGTCGTGCTCGTCATCCGCATTGGAGTCCACCGATGCTGCGAAGAGGGATTCGAGATCCTTCGTCATGCTCGCAAGGCGGGCGCGGACCTCATCCCGTTCCTCACGCAAGCGCTCGGCGGCGGCCTCTAGATCGAAGTCCGTCCTGGCGGCGCCAGGAGCGCGATTGGAGGACGATTGGTGAGGCGGTCGGACCATCTCCCCAGCATCCTCCAAGAAGCCTTGCGACGGCATCGTCACCCACGGGTTGGGCCCCGCCGTGCCGCGACCAGCTGCCCGCCCAGACGGTCACGCCACGCTGGTCAATCGCATTCCCGAAAGCCGTGTCTCGCCGTTAGAACGCCGGTAGAGCCAGCACGCTATCGGCTATCAACGGACGTCTGAGGCTCACCTACACGCGGCTACTAGAGACTTCTCGCAGGGCCGGTGTCTGGCCAGACTCGGTCCAGGTGTCCGGCGGAGGGCTCTCCACGCGGCTGCCCACCAAGTGTCGGTGTGGCTCTCTACCGGTCTGCAGTCCGCCGGGCACCGTTGACGAGGCGTGGCTCGAAAGGGGACTGCCCAGCTCGTAGTAGCACTGCCCACCTCGCCGTCCCTATCGGCACCAGGAGAAGCAGGAGAACGCTATGGCGAAGGTGATCATCGGGGTCGATCCCCACAAGCTCTCGGCCACCATCGAGGTCGTCGACAATCACGAGAAGCTGCTCGGCTCTGGCCGGTTCAGCACCGACCAGCCCGGCTACACCGCGATGCGGGCCTACGCGAAGACCTGGCCCGAACGGATCTGGGCGATCGAGGGAAGCAACGGCGCCGGCCGACCACTGGCCCAGCGTCTGCTCGAGGCCGGCGAGCACGTGGTGGACGTCCCGGCCAAGCTCGCCGCCCGGGTCCGGCTCTTCGACACCGGCCACAACCGCAAG
>DASVHT010000344.1:0-3066 GCA_036382455.1 Dermatophilaceae bacterium | reverse complement strand
CACGTACGACATCGTGGTTGACGGTCAGCGTGCCGGATCGCTCGAGATGAACGACACGATCGAGATACCAGTCGAACCTGGACGTCACACCCTGCAAATTCGCAGTGGCAGAAACTCCAGCCGAACTCAGACCTTCGAGGCCGCCCAGAGCCAGACCGTCGCCTTCCGATGCACCGGAAAGAGCTTTCTGCCGATCTTTCTCGCGTCCTTCGTCGTCCCAAGCCTGGCACTCCAGCTCCGCCGTGAAGCCGACGATCGGTCTCTGTGACGACATCGTCGCAGGCCGAGATCAACCCGGAAACAAACGCCGTACTGATGCAACTAAGCCTGAGTGTCAGCCGACATGACGACTGTCGCCTTGGGCATACCGTCGTCCGGTCATAGCCGCGAAGAGTGCGTCACACCGCCGCTTCGCCCCTTGAGGAAGACTGTCAACGCGGCCGTGACCGGCGGGCTAGCGTCATTCAAGGGCCTCATCGTGTGTGGCGATCCGTGGCTGGGGCCTGGTCGTTAGATCGCCGGGGAGCATGCCATGTCGAACACCATCCTGCTGCCGTTCCAACCCGACTCGATGACGCCGGCGCAGCTGGCGGCGGTCTCCTACCTAACCGGTACTCGGGCCACACCCACGGCCTGTGCGCCTACCAGCTTCGGCGGTGGTTCGGCTGGTGCCAGACCAATCGCCTGGACCCTCTCGAAGGGATTCAGCGGGCCCACGTCGAGCTGTACATCCGCCACCTCGGTGAGAGCGGGTTGAGGCCGTCCTCGATCAACACGATGTTGCACGGCGTTCGGGGCTTCTTCCGGTTCGCCCACATCGACGGGCTGATCCCCAGCGACCCGGCCGTCTACGCCCGGCTCCCCAAGGTTCACCAGGATGAGTCGCGCACCCAGGGCCTGGACCGCCTCGAGTTGATCCGGTTCCTCCAGGTCGCCCAGACCATCACCGTGCACCACGGCGCCCAGGCCTACCTGCTCGGCATCAACGCCCTGCGCGCCTCCGAAGCCGCGGCGGTGCGGATCGAGGACTACCGCGAGACGCTCCGCGGACACCGGGTCCTGCACTTGGTTGGCAAAGGCAGCAAGCCCGCCACCATGCCGCTGACCGTCCCGGTCCTACGCGTCCTCGAGGCCTGCCGCGGAGAACGGACCGAAGGGCCGCTGGTCCTACGCCCCCTGTCCGGGCAGCCGATCGACCGACGCGACTGCTACCGGATGGTCACCCGGATCGCCAAAGCCGCCGGGATCCCGCGCCACATCAGCCCACACTCCCTGCGGCATGCGGCCTCACCAACGCCCTGGACGCAGGCGTGCCGCTGCGCGATGCCCAGATCCTGGCCCGGCATGCCGACCCCCGCACCACCGAGCACTACGACCGCGCCCGCGGCAACCTCGACCGCCACGGCGTTCACTTCCTCACCGCCTACGTCGCGGGCGTGTGAGCTGCTGTCGCAGCGCGTCATTCCGCCGCCTGCGGACTCAGGGCGACAGCCTGAGTCTTAGCGTCGCGTGGGTCCGCTGCCGGAGTCACCTGGAACTCTGCTCGCGTAGGAGAACGGCTACGGGCGTGCCGAGCAGATCCCCAACACTCTGACTTCCGCACTTTCCGCCGCACCGTACGAACACGAGTTCGCTCGGGCCTTCGAGCGCGTCGCGGACACTCGGCGGGTGCGGGTTGGGCCACCCAGTGGCAGGTGATGGCTGGCGGACGGCTCGGCTGGTTCACTGGGTGGGTGAGCGAACTGCGACCTGTACCCACGGACCCTGCCGCGCTCAAGGACTGGGTCGCGAGTCTGAACAAGGACGAGCTCATGGCGCTGACGCAGCAGGTGGCCAGCGGCGCGTTGACCGGCCACCTCGGGCGGCTCGGGGAGCTTGGCCAGCGCAACCGCGAGATCGACCTCGCGCCACCCCCGGATGAGCCGA
Organism: Dermatophilaceae bacterium; assembly: GCA_036382455.1. Lineage (GTDB taxonomy): Bacteria > Actinomycetota > Actinomycetes > Actinomycetales > Dermatophilaceae > UBA4719. The sequence goes on along the minus strand of DASVHT010000344.1, from coordinate 1,140 downwards.
GCCTGCTGACGCTGACCATCGAGCTGCGGGGCTCCAAGCCCAGGATCTGGCGGCGTCTGTCGCTACCGGGCGATCTCACGCTGGACGTGGTGCACAGCCTGTTCCAGGCCGCGATGGGCTGGTCCGATTCGCATCTGCACCGCTTCCAGCCCGGTGCCGGGCAGGGCTACAACCAGCCGTACTTCGTCACGGAGTTCGATGAGGACGAAGGGGACGAGGGCACTCGCGAGGACTGCGTCCGGCTGGATCAGGTTCTCCGCGGGCCGGGGGATCGGTTGACCTACCTGTACGACTTCGGTGACGGCTGGGAGCACCGGGTCACGCTGGAGTCGCTTGCCCCCCTGACGTCCGGCAACCGTGAGCTGGTGTGCCTAGGTGGCGCGAGAGGCTGCCCGCCCGAGGACGTCGGTGGGATCCACGGACACCACGCGGTCGCTGCTTGGCTTCGTGCGGGGGCCCCAGCCGATAACGTGCCCGAACCGTTCGAGGACGTGGACCACGCCTACGGGTGGCTCCCCGTCGGCTACGACCCCGACGCCTTCGACACCGCCGAGGCGACCACGGCGATGCGGATGTGGGCCCGTGGCGAGCACCTGCCCTGGCACGGCGTTCCCGAGCCGCTGGCCGACCTGGTGCAGCGTCTGCGTGGCGAGGGGTGGTTGGTCGCGACTGCTTGGCTGACGGCCTTGGGTCCGCGGCTGGCCGTCGGCCTGGACGAGGAGGGCGTGCGCCGTGCCGCGCGGCCGTGGCTGGCAGTGCTGGATGCCGTCGGAGCGGGGACGAGGCTGACGGCCGCCGGCTACCTGTCACCGGTCGTGGTCGAGCAGATCGCGCGGGGCGCCGGGGTGACGGAGTGGTGGATCGGCAAGGCCAACCGAGAGGACCTCACCTGGCCGGTTGCCGAACTTCGGCAGAACGCTCAAGAAGTCGGGCTGCTGCGCAAAGCCAAGGGCACGTTGGCTCCGACCGCTCGTGCCCGCGCCGTCGCAGACCGTCCCTGCGAGCTGGTCGCCTCGGTGCTCGAGCGACTGCCGCTCGGCAAGGGCTTCGAGGCCCAGGCAGGGTGGTTCCTGCTTCTCGGCCTGGCGGCAGGAGAGTCCGGCCAGACCCTCGACACCGGCGTGGCGCAGATGCTGACCG